>SXSK01000267.1 GCA_005793375.1 Verrucomicrobiales bacterium
AACGCGCCAATCTGCGTGCAGCGCGGGTCAATCTCCAAGCCGAACAGGTTGTCGCGGATGACCGCCGCCACCGCCGCCGCTTCGTCCAGCTTTTCCTCGGCCAGGCGCAAGGCCACCAGCCGCTCGAACATCGCCACCACGAAATGCCCGCTGCCCATGCACGGGTCGAGCACCCGGATTGCAGCCGCGGATTTGGGCCAGCCGTCGAACGCGCCGGCGGCGGGTGTCCATTTTCCATCCTTGCCTTTGATGAAGCGGAGATATTTCCACGCGCAGCCCGGCAGCGCGACAGCCTGGCGGAGTTCATCTTCGCTCTGGGCGTTTTCGGCCAGCTTGGGATTCGCGGCGAGGACTTTGCCGGCGTGCCACGCGCCGAGCGTGTTGTCCAAGAGGAAGTCCACCATGTAATCCTCGGTGAACAACTGGGTGACCGGGGACAACTCGTCGGCTCCGATCTTGTTGCCGGCGGCGTTGACCTCCTCCTTCCGGTCCGCCTGCCAAAATTGGTAGGTCCAGCCAAGGGAATCGCTGGCGGTGAAGACCTCCACGGGAAGGTTCGCGAGGATTCGCAGGAGCTGGTTTCGTTCCTCGATCGGCAGTTCCACGGCGGCGGCGGGGTCGTCGGCCCGGAACGCCTCTGGCAGGACGGCGGCGGTGAAGCGACCGGCGACGGCCCAGGCATCCTTCAGGCCAAGGGAAGGAGCCAGTTCCTCGCAGTCGGCCAGCGTGACGGCCACTTCATGCTCCGGGGAGATGAGCAGGCCGTTCTCGAGGAGGAAGCGGGCGAACAGGAGCCGATGCCATTGGTCGTAGGCGACCTTCTCGGCTAGGTGCTTGATGTCGTAGGTTCCCGGCCGGGAGTGGCTCTCGACATCGCCCAATTGACGGGCCTGCGCGCGAAGCTTGCGGCGCAGCGTGCGTTGGGCGTCGTCCATGTGCCGGTAGGGATCGGCTTCATGGACAGCGAGGGCTTCCAACGCCTTGCGCGCCCCGGCCTCGGCGGTCGTGCGAGCGGCCTTGATGGCGTTCTCCAGTTGCTTGCGGAGCGGGGATGGGAGGGCACTCATAGGATCACTGGTCCGTCCTGGATCTTCTCGGCCACGAGGGTTCGGACCTGTTGCAGCCACAGGTCGAGTTCCGCGGTGGTCTTGAGGGTGGCGCCGGGAAGGACCACGCGTTGCGCCTTGGGCTCCAGCAGACGGCCTGCCTCATCCAAAGCCCGGGCAAACCGTTGCGGGATGGCGTCGAGCAGGTTGTGCCGGTCGGTGAGCGACCGCGCTTCCAGGGCGGCGATGATTTCCGCTTCAGTGCCCCCGGGATCCCTTCCGGAGGGCGTGAGCTGGTAGGTGTTGTTGAGCATGGCCCGCTGGTCGTCGCTGAGGCGGTTCCACAGAGACGAAGCCGCCAGTTGGGCTTGGCCGGCGGTGAACGCGGCTTCCAAACGGTCCTGGGCCGAACCCAAGGCGGAGCGAAGCGCTTGGGTGAGTTGCTTGGCCAACTCCGGGACCGGGTCGGGATCGGACAGCAGGCTGCGATCAGAAACTACGGCGGCGATGGAGGCTCCAACGGTGGTTGCCTCCGGCAGGCCATTCGCCAGTCCGTGAAGGGTCTGAAGTCGTTCCCAGGCGGGCCAGCGTTTGGTGATGCCCTCGGCGGTTTTCTTCCACGTGGTGACCGCGGTGGTCAGCGCGTCCTTTTGACCGTGGATCCGGAGCAACTGGGCGTTGCCACTGAGCGATTGGAATTCTCGGAGGAACGCCTTGTCGGGTGCTGACGGTTTGGGCGCTTCCCCTCCGGCGGCATCGGCGAGCTTCAACATCGCCTCCAGGAACAAGGCGGCGGCTTCGCCTTCCTTGCCGTTGGTGGTCTTGACATCGGCCTTCAGGAAGAGGGCCTTGAGGTCGAGGCGTTGTCCCACGTTGAGGGGCGGAACATCGACGAAGAAGCTGGCAATGCCGATCTGGTTTTGAGGCAGGCTTTGGGCTTGGACCGGTTGGTTGTTGAGCGTGGCCCGAAGGTTTCCAGCCACGGTCAGCACCAGCAGTGCGCCGTCGATGGCGTCCTGCGGCCAGCCATAGGGAGCACTCTTGAAGGCGTCGCGAATCTCGCGCCCCTTTTTCCCAGCCCCCACGAATTCCAGAACCCGCCGGCAGACGGAATGGGTGACGACGTCCCCGGCGTGGCTGACCATGGCGAGGGCACCCACGTCTCCGGCCTTGGCCTTGGTGACCACCTGTCCCCAGTTGGCGTGGTCCGCCTCGCCGAACTTATCGAACAACCGTTCCAGGGCGCTTCCAGCCGAGTCCTGGACCTTGTCGGCGAGTTCGAGGCCGTTGGCTTCCTTGCCGCCGCCGAGGAAGACCTTGGATGCCTCGACTACCTTGCCCACGAGTTCCTTCACACGGTTGCCAGCCAATTCGAATTGGGTCTCGATGGCTTTGCGGGCCTCGATGGCTTCCGGAGTCGTGGCAGCTCCGTGGGCGTCGAGAGTCTCCTGGGCGGCGATGGTCGAGGCGATGGCCTGGCGGAGGTCCTCGTGGCCGATGCGGGGAAGATAGCCGAACAGGAGTGGGCTGTTCACCCCGGCCGCCCGGGAGTCGTTGAGGACGGTCTTTTCGTCGTCGCTCCAACCGTCCCGGATCCAAAGGGTGATCTCCTCCGCGCTGGTCTGCGGGCGACTGGAGGAAAGCTCCGGGGTGAGCTTCCTGGGTTGGCGCGAAGATCCCTGTTGCAACGAGACGCTCCTCAAGGCGCTTCGGCACGCCTCCCGGAGAAACTCCGCCCGCTTATCGTTGATGCGGGCATCGTCGTTGAGGACGGCGGTCCGACGGCGATTGAAGTCATGAGTCCAGACCGCGCCTTCGCGGGTCTGAAGGCGATATTCGTTTTCCACGGCCATCAACTGGCCACCGTCCACGAGCTGCTTGAGCAGGGTTGGCACCCGCTGTTCCAGCTTGGGTCGGTCGGTCTTGAGATCGCTGACCAGAAGATCGATGAGCGACTCCGAGGTTGCCCGGACGCCTTCGTCACTGCCGGCCGTTCGCGGCAACTTCCCAATCAGGAACGTGAGGGCGCACAGGCTGGAGCGAAGCTCGCCGTCGGGCGTGCCGTCGCGTTGCTTGCGGATGGTCTCGTCGTATTCGCGCTCCAACTGGCCCGAATTGAGGAGATCCGTGGCGACCTGGTCGTAGATGAAGTCGGCGGGGACCACCGTCCCCAGATCCACCAGGGCCGTCTTGCGGGCGGCCTCGAACACAATCTGGAGCTGCGACCGGAGCTGAGCCTTGGTGCCCGAGTGGTCGGTATTGCGGAGCACCTTCTCCCAGAACCGTCGGCGCGTCGGCAGGAGCGGGTAGTCGGCGACGAAGAAGTTCTCGTCCGCGGGAGTCATGGCCAGACGGCTGCTCTGGAGGTGCCGCGCGATTTCCCCGTGATGGCTGTCCATGCACTGGCGCAGGGCGGCTTCGTGCTCCGGCTTTTTGCGCAGGACCGTCTTGCGAATGACGCTTTCGACGTCGGAATCCGAGAGTTGGACACGAACCGTGAAGCGGGCTTGAAGGCGCTGGAGAGCCGGGGTGCTGGCCAGGGCGGACTGGCCGGTGCCGACGAACAAGAGACGGTTGTTGAGGTCGGTGCAGCAGTGCTCGGCGATTTCCTGAAGGTCATTCCCCCGTTGAGGGGTCTGCCCGATGAATTGCTGGATTTCATCAACGACTAGAAGAGTGCAGGGAATCTGAGAACCGTTGCCGAAAATTCGCCGGACAATGTCCAGAGCGTCGGCGACGGTTGGAGAAACATTATCCTTGAACTGATCTCGAATTGCAGCCTGGGCGTTGGCTGGGTTACCCAGTTTCGGGTCAGCCGCCACCAAGGCCTCGGCGAGAAGGGTCGAGAGCTTCAGATTGGCCACCTCCTTTGCCAAGGCTCGGCCCTTCTTGGAGAGAAAATCAGTGACGCTCGCCTCGAACTTGTGGTCCCGGAGCCAGAGGATGAACCGCGCTTGCGCGGTGTTTTCCGGTAATCCGGCCGCACGTAGGATCAGTTGGATAAAGGCGAGGCGAACATTTCCCATGTCCCCTGCGCCGAGCGTCCCTGCTGCTGCCCGCAGGCCGCCACAGGCCTTGGAGCGCGTGGACAATTCGGTCAGCAGGTCGCTGACTTCCGAAGGCAGCTTCACCAACGACCGGGCGGTGGCGCTGTCGTCAAAACGGTAATCCTCCCAGAGATAGCGGAGGACTTTGACGAGGTGGGATTTGCCGCTGCCGAAAAACCCGCTGACCCACGCCGCCTGCTGTTCCTCACGATTCAGGCCTTTGAGATAGGCGTCCAGGATGCGGACCATTCCCTTTGCGTATTCACCGTCACAGACAAAGGTCTCCAGCTCGAAGCGGAGCGTTCGGACACGGCGCGCGCGTTCCTCGTCCGTTTCCTGCCCAATCTCGGAAACCTTCGCGACCCCTTGGTTCAGGATTTCGAGCGTGGTGGGGTCCTTGAAGTAGATGTCGCGGTTCTTCATGCGGTGAGAAAGTTTTCGGAGGACGTGATGGGAACCGCCATGTAGTTGAAGCCATCGCGGGCATCCATGAAGCGGTAGACGTTCTGCCGGTATTCACCAGGAAAGAGCACCAGCAAACGACCACGGATGCTCTCCTCGACGCGGCCAACCAGGCGGGAGACCTTCATGTAGTCGAAGAGTGAAGCGAGTCCGACAACGGCGACCACCGCGTTGGCATCGGCCTCGTCAGAAGTGCACACGTCGTTGATGCGCTTGGCAGCTAGGACTTCGAGTTCATCATCGCAGGTGAAAAACTCGGGCTCCTCAAATGCCGCCTCCCGGTAGTCATGGGCACCCATCCAGGAGGGAAGCAGGTTGGTTAGGTCCACACAGGTCCAGCCGTGACCGGCTTCCCGGGTCAGGTTCTCGAAGTGCTGGAGGCGGGCGCGAACCCGTCGTTCATCGGCCGGCGGGTAAACGGCGAACCAGACTCTTTGCATTCCAGCGATGTTGGCGGACCACGGTAGACGGACCTGGCGTGCATAGTTTTGGAGCAAGCGATCCGTAGCGTTCATGGAATGGGGTGGATGGTTTCGGGGAGGCAGAGAAAAGCAATTTCAACCACCTCGCCGATGGCGCGAAGATTGAGTAGTCCCCTGCGGTGGGCTTCAAAGCCGAGTTTTCTGGCCAGTTCCGGATCCATCTCGATGGTGCGACACCAGGGACTCGCAAACACGGCCGCCCCGTGATGCCCCGTGACCTCTCCCAGAAGAAAGGCGAGAACGCAAGACGCAGGGGTTGGTCGGAGTCGACTTCGGACTTTCTTCATTCGTCCAACGAGCTGCCCAGCCTGGGCCCAAGTGGAGGCACAGTTCTGGGATATCGAGAGAAGCGATTTTGAAGAATAGATGCCCGGGAATTCCCTCTCAATCACCATGGAGATCTCGTCGGGTTTCACCGGGTCTCCTTCGGAATGAGATAGAATCGCCTCTGCACTGACTCTCAAGAGTGGATCTCGGGCCAAAGCAACAAGAAAGGCAAGCTGAGGCAAACTGTCGGGCGAGACTCGGTAAAGTGTCCGTAAGGCGAAAAAGAGTGGGGTCTTGAGCGTCAGAGCGTAAAGCTCCTTGAGATGGCTGAGGGACTTTTTGCGGCTGCTGACCGTGTCCTTTTCGAGTACGTTTCTTTCGACGACAGCCTCGGAATAGTCCTCGTCTGGGGCATCATAAGGGACCGACCTAAGGAGGTTTTCCAATTCGGTCAGCATCATGGTTCTGCTGGTGTGAGCACCGCCTTTGGCCAGCTTGAATCCGTAGCGGCTCAGTGCAGCAACATCCGTAGTGTTGAAGTAGGCGGATGGCATGTCGAGGTCAGGAACCCACTTTAATCGAACGCGATCCCTCAGGTCGACACTGGCATTCGTCGTGAAATCGGTTAATAGCGTTCTTGATTCGTCGCAACAGTCCCGAGGTCTTTCCGTTTTTGGCCCAGTGCTGCGGGGCTAGGGTATAAGCAACTTGCCGCCTTTCGCCACAGTCAGGACGAGGTATCAACCTGTTCATTTCAAATTGAGTTGGATTGGCGATCCGCAGTCTTGGGGGATGCTCACTTAATGGGTCTCATTGGGATCGGTGCGGAGACATTTGAGCACGTAATCGTTCCTAGTATTGGCGCACAGATAAGGGAAATCTTCAGAGTGGCAAGCAACAGGTTCATCGGAGCACTCGCCTTTGCCAAGGTTGACCGATGAGCGGCGGGCTTCTCCTTGCCTCAACGGTTTGGCCCGCTGAGAGGCCAAACAAGCGCTATCGGAACGTGGGTGCATCCTTAAGGTCACAATACTCAGTAATCGGTGCTCGTAGTCGGACTGATGGATCGACGGTAAGTATCACCTCATCTCGGTGCACGCCAAAACGACGACTCTTCCGGGCTTGAACTCAAAGGACGGCCATTCCATGACCCAAGTTTCAAGAGATGGGTCCCAAAAGCGAAAGCCCCTGGCCGGTTTTCCCCTCCCCCGGGTACCGGGTGGGGGGTGGCCGGGCGGAAAAAGGGAGCCCTCATCATTCGAATTCAGGCCTACTCTGAACATGCCGAGATCGAGGGATGTGCCGAAGGGAATTTCCGAAGGGAGCAAGCTCGAGAGGGCCGCCAACCCACTGCCTGTTTCCGTCATCGAACCGCGCACACCATTGGCTACATTGAAGACTCGCTATCCGAGGCCAAAACATCCCTGACAATGGAGGACTTGTTGTAACTGGGTGTTGTAACTTTAGCCTCAATTTTCCTAAGTCCTTGCAACAGAATATGGTCGGGGCGGTGAGATTTGAACTCACGACCTTCTGAACCCCATTCCCTAAAAAGCCTTCATTTTCCTCAGCAAAACCGCATTACTCGGCCAAACTAGACAACGAGGCACCGGCGCGCAACCTAGAACTACCGTAGCAATTCACGTAGCACCCGGACGGTCCGAAGCGGTCGCCGGACTTGTTGGACATTGTCGGCACGTGCCGGTTACGTGGCATCAATGAGGCCACCTCCGCCACTGCTGACGAGTGAGCACAAGCGCCAACACTTTGGCCGAGGTTGTGCCCACGAACCCACACAAGAGCGAAGGGGTAGGGTATAGCCTCGGTCATTCTGACGCGCTAGCGGGCAACGTGGAGCGAAATTCAAACCGTCTTATGCGCCTAGGCGCCTATAAATCGACAAGGAGTCTTCTTTGGCCACCCCAAGCCGCGGGTAAGCCCTCATAGCCCCATTCACGTAAACGTCGGGAAATTTTACAAGTTACATGATTTCGATAAACCACCGAAGGTGTAAGACGCCCGTAAACATTGGCGCTTCCGAGCCTGGAGGCCTCCCCAAGGCGAGAGACATTTCCGAGAATGTCCCACAAGCCCCGAGGTTTGTTCCATCGCTTGTCGCGCTTGCTGGCGCGCTTGGCGTGACCAGGCAGTCTCTGATCCGATGGCGCCGGGAACCAGGAGCGCCAGAGAAGCGCTCTGATGGGCGTTATGAGGTCGCACCGTGGAAGGTGTTCCTGATGAATCGGCCGGCCTACGGTGGGGGTCCGTCCGGCTACCGCGAGAAATGCCGCAAGATTCAACTTCAGAATGAAAAACTCCAATGGGAAATCGAGGAACTGAAGCGCAACTACACAGCAACCGTTGACGTTGAGAAGTGGGGCGCAAAACTTGCCAGTCAAATCCGGGAGGTCGTCTCTATCATTGCCAAGGTAGCGCCGGAGGTGGTCGGGCTCAATGTTCCAAACGCCGAGTCCAGGTTGAAGCGCCTGGAGGACGAGTTACTGCAAGGGCTCCACACGCTGAAGTAACCGATTCCAGCGATGACAGCATAAATTGGATAGATTTCAATGGCGCCACGTAATCAAAGCCGATAATGAATTGACTTCCAAAAAAATCGAGCGAGACGATCGAAGACGAAGGCCCTGCTCAAGGATTGAGCGCCGCTAAACAAACCGCATATTTGATGCAACAATAAAGGTCCATGAATACCGTCAGACGAATCCTTGGACTGGGTTTCAGGCACGCCCCATCAAATCTCTGGCCAAGTATAATTGGTAATATTCATCGAATGGTTCGAGAAGAACGAGAACCATTCTATGCCGCGTTCCTGCAATTTATGGGAGAATTCCGCGGTAGGAGGATAACCAACTCGGTGCCAAGCGAATTAGTTGATTCATTGATTACTGAAGTCCAGTTGCATTTCGTAAGGGAGTTTATTGTGAACAAGAATTACATCTCAGAACATGATATAGACCAGTTTTCAAAAGAATTGTACAAGGGGGTTACTCATCCTAATGAATATCATTCGTATGCTCCATTTGGGAGAATTCCTTACCGGATGGATAAAACGCCCATGAATGGTTTGATTCGTAATTTGGCAAAAATAATAGCAAATGATGAACCAACGGATATAGAAACCATTCTTTTTGTTGAGGGAACTCTGGCGCGGTTTTCTAGCATTGCATACGCTGCAACAGCGATGGCATTCAATGATAGATGGACATTTAGGAAACTGAGACAAAAGCTCATATACAGGCGCGAACACGCATTGCAGGTAAAACTGCAATCTCTCTAATCAAAACGCTTCATCTAACAATCTTTATGAATCTCGAAGGTCTTAAAGCAATGATATTTCGGCCTAAGGAATTTTGGACGGTTTTCCGAAACGAGGTGCAGTGCAATGCATTTGACGAAATGATTCAAAACCAAATGAAAGACTCAAACGTCAGATCTGTTTGGGAAACAGTGGGCATTTTGAGCGGAGTTCGACCCTCCACTGGCCTCGACAAAGAATGTGCTCTTAATCAATCTCCTTATTGGAGCAAAATAATACTTGACGCGGAATCGTCTATTATTTGGTCGAATCAAACAACCGCACTTCGAGAATCTGTAGATTCCACAGGATTCGAATTCGCACTTCCTAAACCCCGAATCAGGGAAGACAACTCCCTACATATTGAATTATGTTGTGGGGAATATGTTTGCTGGATACTAATTGAAAAGAATCATTGGTTTGAAAAGTAACAGAGCGAGGTACAGCTACCCCCTTTTCGCTGTCTCATTCAAATAGACGGTTGAGAATATTTAATGCCATTAGATAGAGCTTGTCCCCCCGATAGAATGAGGCCGTGAAGCCGTTGGTTTGATGTATTTCTCAGAAGCGCATAGAGGCACGATTTGAGGGCTATGGGTCAAATCGTGCCATTATGATGAGGTGGCGATCTATTTCGAAGCCCTGGCTTTGGTGGTCGGAGGCGAACGATGAAGTCTTACCAAGTGCAACTCTCCCCGGTCCAATAGTTCCCATTGCACTTCTTCGCCACCTTCAAGACCAATGGCCGCGGCCAGTGCTAGGGGGAAGCTCACGTAGAGACGCTCGTTCTGTCCCTTGGATCGGATTGCTTGCACGCGCAATGGATAAGATGTCGCCATAATTTTCGTTGGATTCTCAGAATGTTCTTGTCGGAGTTATGCTAGCCATTAATCTAGCTGTATGCCCTGTCAAGTTCTCCCGTTTCCCCAAGAGCTTCGCCCTCGGCTGCCCACCATCGTCGGCAATGTGGATTACCTGACACTGCGCCAGCGATTGGAACAGATTGATGCACTTTTGCGAGACGGCGGTGTCGAAATCCAGTTCGTCGAACTGGCCCTTGCGCGCTGGCTCTCGTGGTCAAGCTGGCAGCACCATCCACTTCGTGTCCTTCGACAATCGCCTGGACGCGCGGAAATATCTGGTGACAACCGAGGGCGAGGCCTTCCTTATCGACGTGGTGAACAAGAACGCGCACAAGTGGCGCAGGTCTTGACAAGCTGATGCGGTTAGACTAACACTACAGCGACGTTTTGAGGGATTTCCATTTTTTGAGTTCTTTGAGGCGGCGTTTACGATGGGAGCGGTAGGCCTGATCGTTGCGCCGTGTGTGATATTTCACCAAAATCACCAGGTAGGCAGGTTCGCGTTTG
>SXSK01000268.1 GCA_005793375.1 Verrucomicrobiales bacterium
CCAAAGCTCGCGCCGTCGGGCGCTTGGACACCCAGCACCTCCAGTTCGCCGCTTACCCCACCAACCAGAATCCAATCCCAAAAGTCATCGACTTACACCCTATTCCACTCCAAATCACCCACAGATTCTGCTGAAGAGCCCTAAATGTCTCGTACGAGTCTCCCAGCGGTGGCGAATACGAGAACCAGAAAGATTACCACGCCGTACCTCAATTCTTCTACGCCTGCGGCCCGAGCAAGTACCCAATCGCGTTTGGCCTCGGCTTGTACTCCCCATATGGCTTGAGCTCGGTTTGGCCCGACGACACCGGATTTCGATCGATCGCCACACGAGGTCGCCTCGCTTACTGGACGTTGAATCCCGTCATCGCCTGGAAAATCAACGACCAATTATCCATCGCCGCCGGCCCCACGTTTAACTACGCAGAGGTTGATTTGCGACAAGGCGTCCTGCCATTCGCGGGCGGTAGCGATGTGTTTCGCTTCGACGCGGATGCCTGGGACCCTGGATTCAACGCCGGCTTGCTCTGGAAAGCTCACCCAAAACTCCAATTTGGGATTTCTTACCGTAGCGAAACCAAGATGGATTTCGACGGTTCAACGGATTTGGTCACTCCACTTGGAAGTGTCACCCGTCCAGCCCAGGCAGCCTTTCCCTTCCCCCAAAATGTCGTTGTCGGCGTTTCGTATCGACCAACGGATGATTGGAACCTCGAATTTAACGTGGACTGGACCGATTGGAGCCGCTTGCAGACGGTCACCATCTCCCAGAATCCAATCCCCGGGCTGCCAACAGATGCCCCTCTGGTTTTGAACTGGGAGTCCAGTTTCTATTATGAATTTGGGATCACGCGTTACCTGCCCCACGGTTGGTCCATCAGCGGCGGGTATATTTTCAATGAAAACTCGGTTCCTGATGCCAATTACACGCCTCTCGTCGCTGACCTGGATCGGCACTTTTTGAGCATCGGCACCGGTCACCACGGCAAACACTTGGACATCGATGTCGCCTACCAATTCGGTTACGGCCCTGGGCGAAACATTTCGGGTAGCGCCGTTAACCCTCTTTCCGGACAGCGCGCGGACGGGGAGTACGAGTTCCTAAGTCACGCGCTCATGCTGACTTTTGGCTGGAGATTTTAGGGACTGCACCCAGGAGCGCTCACATGAATCAATTCCTCGTCCAAAACTGTCGCCACACCGATAAGACAACGGCTGGCTCCGAGGAATCACAGGTGTTCTGCATGCCGGCGACACCAAGATGCCGCAAAATGGCAACTCTCATAACCGACCCCATCCAGGGCAACCAACCTTAAATGTCCAACAAGCTCACAGGACAAATCCCGAACGAGCGGGAAAGTTTCATCACCTGTCGCAATAGCCAGGGTGCTGAAATGCGCGCGACCCCAGTCCGTCTCACGCGCTTTACCGCCGTCATGGAGGTCTACAACCCTTACAGCATCCTCCAATTGTCCGAGGTGCTGAGCGAGTTCAAGATCACCGTGAACGACCGGGTCATGTATTCCGGTCGCGCCGTCGTCAGTAACCTCGTCAACACCGGGATCATGGTGCTCTGCGAGGCCACACTCGAGGAGTCTTGGCTCGATGTCGATCTGTTCTCTCCTATCTCTCAGCCTCAGAGGCTGCGGGAGGAATTCGAGAGTTTCATGGTCGAGTGGCGGAAAACCCGTTCCGTCATCCCCGAATTCAAAGTCGCCGTCGCCGATTTTCAAACCCTCCTCATGGACCTCCGCCGCTGGCTGGATCAGGTCGAACTCGGTGTCCGCTCTGAACCCGTCGGAGTTCGAGCTTCCATGGAACGAAATGTTCTCGAAGAGCTTGAAGGCCGCATCCTACCAGAAATCGGAGAATGGATGGACCGTTTCGATGTCGTCGCCGAACAAGTCGCTGAGGACGTCCGGCCAGCCCATCGAGCTTACGCCCGCCGTCAACTTCACCCCCTGGTACTCTGCTCCCCGTTCGTCTACCGCACATTCAGCAAGCCCCTGGGCTACGCTGGCGATTACGAAATGGTGAACATGATCCTTCGCGATGGCCACGAAGGCGCCACCATGTTCGCAAAGTTGGTGAATGTCTGTTTCCTGCAAAACCCCCCAGCCCAAGCGCACCGCAATCGCATTCGCGTCCTCCAGGCACGTATCGCCGAAGAAACCCAACGCGTGGCCGCCAACGGCCGTCGCGCTCGTATCCTCAACCTCGGCTGTGGACCCGCCCGCGAAATCCAAAATTTCATCGCGCAGGACCCCATCTCCGATCATGCCGATTTCGTCCTGCTCGACTTCAACCCCCAGACACTGGAGTTTGCCCAACAAAACCTGACCGATGCCCGTTCCAAAAACGGCCGCAAGACCGGTCTCGAATTTCGCGAACGTTCCATCCACGACCTCCTCCGAGAGGCTGTGCGCGGCGCCAATACACAACCCGATTCGAAATTCGATTTTGTCTACTGCGCCGGCCTATTCGACTATGTGTCGGATCGCGTCTGCAAGTTGCTCATAGACACCTTCTACGAAGCCACTCAACCCGGGGGCGCCGTCCTTTTGACCAACGTGAACGCCTCACGCCCATTCCGTCACTCCATGGATTACCTCCTCGAATGGCATTTGGTCTATCGTGACGAACGGCATATGACTCGCCTCCTGCCCGTCCTCAAACCGGCTGCTCAGTGGCAGGTCGATGCCGACGAAACCGGCGTCAATCTGTTTCTCCAGATCCGGAAACCCATCCCAAGCCCGTGAGCGACGCCACCACCAACGAAATCCAAGCCGCCTTCGAGGATCACGATCGGCAAATCGCCATCGGCCGCATCCGCATCGGGTGCTACCTCGGCATGAGCATGCTGCCTGCCGGCTCATTGGTGGATCTGGTCATGTATCCAAACGAAGCTTCCGAGTTGTTTCTGATTCGGCTTGGTGGTTCCGTGGCGATGCTGCCATTGCTGCTTCTGGTCAATACGGTCTGGGGTTCCAAGAACTACAAAACTCTGGGGGTATTGCTGGCTATGATACCAGCGGCGGTGATGACCATCATCCTGAAAGTGGAGGAGGTGGGAACAACCTCCCCCTATTATGCCGGGCTGAATCTGGTCATGCTCGCCATCGGGTTGGTGCTGCAGTGGAATTTCGCGCAGAGTTTCATCGCTGCGTTTTTGGTCATTTCCATGTACATGGCCGTCTATGCCATAAACCCATCCAGCTCGGCTCCCACAAACCGGGACGCTAATAATAGTGTTACCAATGTGATTGTTGTCTCCACAAACACGGTAAGTCCCCCCGCCAAATCCGATCTCTCTGCCAAATCCGATCCCCCTGCCCCGACCGATCTCAGTCACATTTTTATTACCAATGTTTGGTTTCTGGGACTGACCGGCATCATTGTCGTGGTTGGCAATTTCCTCCAAAGTCGCTTGCGATTCGCCGAATTTGCCCTGCGGTACAAACTCGATGCCAGCCAGAAGGAGCTCGAACGAAGCAATAAACGCTTGCGCGAGCTCGATGAACTCAAAGGCCGGTTCTTTGCGAATATTTCTCACGAACTCCGCACCCCACTCACACTGCTCCTCGCCCCACTCGAGGCCTTACGACTTCAGGCCGGTGTCAGTGCGGACATGCGGCTCCGTGAGAACATGGACACGATGTACGCCAATGGCCTCCGCCTTCTAAAGCTCATCAACGATCTGCTCGATCTCGTTCGACTTGAGACCGGCAAGCTTCGGCTGAGAATTGAATCCATGGATGTCACCGATTTCCTCCGCGGTATCGTCAATCTGGTCAAACGCATCGCCGAAGACAAGAATTTGACGCTCAAACTCGACATCGCAGAAGATGTCGAATCGATCAAAGCGGATAATGACAAACTCGAGAAGGTCTTCCTGAACCTCCTGTTTAATTCCGTCAAGTTTACCCCGGCAGGAGAGACCATTTCCGTGAATGTGACGCGCGATCAGGATCACATCCTATTTCAAGTAGTCGATACCGGGGTTGGCATCAATCCCGACCATCTTCCGTACATTTTTGACCGCTTTTGGCAAGCCGACGACGCTGCCAACCGCAAGTTCCAAGGCACGGGAATCGGGCTCGCCCTCGTCAAGGAACTTGTTGAAGCCCACCAGGGAACCGTCACTGCCCAAAGTCAGCCCGGCGCTGGTACTACCATGACCGTACGACTGCCAATCGTCACCTCCAGTTCTGTCCAAGCCATCGCCGACAGCACCGTCCTCCCCAAGGATTCGTTGAGCCTCACCGAAACCACATCCACATTGTCTCCTGTGAGCGATAAGAACTGGCTCGCGGGACTGCATCGCCGCGCGGAAATGTTCCCAGGATTCACGCCGCTCAGGGATACTCTCCGTCCGTTCGCCGCCCCAGGAAATGGAAACCGCCCGCGATTACTCATCGCTGACGACGAGTACGACATGCTTCGTTTCCTCCAGTCTCAATTGGGTGATCACTACGAAATCATCACAGCAAGCGACGGCGACCAGGCCATCTCGCTGGTAACTCAATATCTTCCCGGAGTCGTCCTTTGCGATATGATGCTTCCCGAGAAAGATGGATTGGAAGTCTGCCGTTCTCTACGAGCCAATCCGCCCACGAGAGACATCCCCATTATGATCCTCACCGCACGAGCGGATGATGAAACCAAGCTTCAATGCCTGGCTGCCGGTGCGAATGATTTCTTGACCAAACCGTTTTCTACCGCCGAAGTCCGGGTGCGGCTCAAAAACCTTGTCGACAACAATCAACTGCAAAAGGCCCTGTCCTGGCAGAACAAGAAACTCGCCTCGACCGTGGAACAGCTGAAGGAAACCGAATTGCAGTTGGTGCAATCCGAAAAAATGGCTGCCTTGGGTCGCATGAGCGCGGGAATTATCCACGAGATCAACAACCCAATAAATTTCGCCAAAACCGGCCTGTTCACTCTCGAACGTAAATCCAAACTGCTTCCCGAAGGAGAACGTGCCGATTATGAGGAGATCATCCACGACATTGAAGAGGGGATCACTCGCGTCGCCACCATCGTCGCCGACATGCGTGCATTCACTCATCCTCAAGGTGGCAGCGAAGAGGATGTGGATGTCCAAAAGTGCCTCATCGCCGCCCTGCGATTCCTCGCCGCCGAGACCAAGGGTAATATCCAGGTCACGCAGGAAATTCCTGAAGGATTCACGGTTCGAGGCAATCGCAACAAGTTGCTCCAGGTGTTCGTCAACCTGCTCCAAAACTCCATCGACGCGCTCCGCTATCGATCGCAATCTGACACACCAACGATGATTCGAGTCACCACGGCAGCATCGGAAGGATTTCAGCGAATCTTCTTCTGGGATAACGGCCCGGGGATTTCCGATGAAAATTTGCGCAAGATTTTTGACCCCTTCTTCACGACCAAGGACGTCGGCCAGGGCACAGGCCTCGGTTTGAGCATTTGTTATCGAATCCTGGCCGATGCCAATGGCCGAATCACCGTCCGAAGCGAGGTCGATCAATTCACCGAGTTTTGTCTCGAGTTCCCAACTATCGACTAAATCTGACTCCAGCATAGCATCCTCATCGTGTTCAAAGTTCCTTTCCGCTTTTTCCATGGAAACCCTGTACGACTATAAACGATTCGCCATCCTCTACGTTGATGACGAGGAGAAGTCTCTCAAGTATTTTTCCCGCGCCTTGGGGGATACTTTCCAAATCCTGACGGCAACCAACGCCGAGGAAGGCTACCGTCTATTGGAAGCCAATGCAGACCAGATTGGAGTGGTCATGTCGGACCAACGAATGCCGGGAGAAAAGGGTGTTCAGTTTCTTCAAAAAGCCAGACAACTCCGCCCTCGAGTCATTCGGATCCTCGCCACTGCGTTTACCGACCTCGAAGCAGCCATCGATGCTGTCAACACCGGCGCGATCTATAAATATGTCACCAAACCTTGGGACGTACCCACCATCGAAACCACACTCAAGCGCAGTTTGGAGTTCTTCATGGTCCAGAGGGAACGCGACGCCTTGTTGCGTGAAAAAATTTCAGTTCTTCACAATCTTGTAATCACGGATCGAGTGCTCAGTCTCGGCGTGCTTGCCGCCGGACTCGGCCACAAGCTGCACAACACCATGTCGGCTGTCCGTGCCTTCCTGGATCTCACTCCCGATGTCCTTCGCGGCGACGTCATGGACCTTAGCCAGCTTCGTGACCCCGACTTTTGGGAACGATTTCACCGCAAAGTTCAGGAACGGATCCGCCTCATTGCAGAATTGCTCGGGAGTATTGCTCCGACTGCCGGAGCTCCCCCAGAATCCACCAACCTCCATGAGGCTCTGCTCATAACTTCAGGGTCGCTTTCCGAGCAGATCACCTCCCGAAGCCTCAAATTGGACAACCGAGTCCCACAGGATCTGCCAGCCATCCAAGGTCAAGGTGCGATCGTCAAAAAAATGGTCGAATTACTGCTGAAGAACGAAGTCAACACCCTTCCCAGTGGATCGTCCATCACGGTCAACGCACGCATCCTCGAAGCCAAACCGGGGGAATCCCCCTCGATCGAATTCATCATCCAGGACGACGGTCCCGGACTGCCACAGGATGCGATCCTCACACTTTTTAATCCCTTTGTGGTCCGGGAAACCGGTTCCCACGAGTTCGGGCTGCATCTCATGGCCTGCTTTTTTGCGGTCCATCATCTAGGAGGACAGATAGAGGTCAGCGATGAGAATGGCACAGGACTGCGCACACGAATTGTTCTGCCCCTGCAAGCGCCCAAGCCCAGCACCACCGACGATGCCGAAGCTTTCCTGGTCAACGCCATGACCAACGACCGACTCTGGGAAAAGCTTCTCGGAGGCATTTAATCCACGACGATCTCTGGCCCGCGACAAGGATGCTTGGGCAACCTCCTCTCGAGGACCTACGGAAATCCTCCCGATCGACGCAACACAAGATCGACGTTGCCGCGGAATCCAGGTAGGAAGAGGGCGTCATGAATGTCCCGTCGAACCGCGGTACTGTCAGCCCAACCTCGTGGATTGGCATTGGTTCTGCAGCGGCTTGCATCGCATTGGGCGCGGCCTTGGGTGTCGCTGGGAGCCGACTATTCGCGATTCACAGCAATCGAACCACCAACGCCGCAAGCCCATCACTCATTACAACGTCATCGATTTCTGCCAACCCTGCCAGCACCCCAAGCCCCAGCACACCCAAGAATTCAGGAAGCAATTCGTCCGATGCAGCCACCGAAAAGGATTTCGAGGCGCAATCACCTTTCCGCCATCATCCACACGTTGGCACAATCGAATCCCCAGAAAGCCGTGGAACTGGGTCTGCGCCATGTCGCCGGTTCTCAGTTTGATTGGATCCTGCCGCAAGCACTGGAGGCTTGGGTTCGTCAGGATTCCGTCGCGGCAACTGCTTGGGTGCGGCAGTTGCCCGACGATTCGAAACGCCCAAAAATTGTCCGTAACTTTGTTGAAAAGCTCATCGCTCAGGATCCAGCCACCGCATTGGACATGGCACAAACTCTGTTGAACGGCTCGCGGCGAAATGAAGCCATTCAATCGGCGCTTCAACAATGGGCCAGCCAGGATTTGCAGGCTTCCAATGCCTGGGTTTCTGGCCTACCCGAGGGCCCTGAGCGTAACGCCGCCACGAAAGGTCTCGTTCTGGGCATGGCCCACGCCGACCCCAAGGCCGCTGCTGAACTGCTCAAGTCCACACGTGGGATTGGAAATCATCAGTTCGCCTACAATCTCGTGGCTCAACAACTAGCACAAACGGATCCCCAAGCAGCCATCACCTGGATCGAGTCGCTTTCAAGCGGGCTGGCTAAAAATCAAGCGACTCAGGGTTTGTTGGCTGGTTGGGTATCCACAGATCTGCCAGCGGCCAGTGATTACATTTCCAAAATGCCAGCCGGTAATATCCGGAACGAAGCCGTTCAAGCCGTGGCCCGGCAATTGATCGAACAAGACCCCAAAGCCGCCACGGAGTGGATCCAACAATTGCCACCAGGCAACCTCCGATCCAGCACAATCCAGAGCGTCGTTTGGCAGCTGGTCAACACCGACCCGCGCGCCGCCGCGGAACTTATTGAGAAAATGCCTGCCGGTTCGGATCGATGGAACATCGCAGGCAATCTTGCCAGCAACTGGGCTAATCAAGATCTCGACGGAGCCTTGGACTGGGCCAAATCGCTTCCGGACGGGCGCGCCAAATCGCAGGCCATGCAATCGCTCAGCTGGACTTGGACACAACAGGATCCCACTGGGGCTGCTGAGTATGCTCAATCTCTGCCCCCTGGAGACTCCAAAGAGCAATTGATCGGCAGTATTACAAGCACCTGGAGCTCACAGGATCCGAAGGCGGCGGTGCAGTTTGCCGAGTCGCTTTCGCCCGGAAAGGCCAAACGCCAAGCACTGCAAAACATCGCCAGCACCTGGGCGCAGCAAGATCCTCATGCGGCCTTGGCTTGGGTGAACTCCATTTCCAGCGAGGATTCCCGCCGCAACGCCATGTCCAGCGCGCTTGGTACCTGGGCGGGTCATTCCCCTCAGGAGGCGGCCGCGTATGCAGCTTCCCTGCCCTCCGGCCCGGACCAAAGCTCAGCCATTCAAAGCGTGGTGGGTAGCCTGGCTTCCAATGATCCAATGTACGCCGCAGCCTGGGTGGAAAAATTCCCATCGAGTGAACTCCGCGAACAAGCCACTCAGAACCTCATTTCCAATTGGGTGCACAAGGATGCCGTCGCTGCGTCAGAGTGGCTAGCGCGCCAACCCGAAGGTGCCGCCAGCGAACAGGTAGTGAACAATTTCGTGAGCAGCCTGACACACAGCAACCCTCAACTGGCCTTTCAGTGGGCGGCCAAACTACCCAATTCACACTTCAGGGAAAACGCCGCCTTGGAATGGATGCGCAGTGACCCCGTCGGAGCAAGCGCCGCCATTCACCAATCCGACTTGCCGGCCGAGGTCAAGGCACGACTGCTCCAGCCTACCAACGAATAGTCGACCCTGAACAGGCCAAGCCACGGTCCTCACTGTAACTATTAATTTCTTCAATGAGGGTCCTTGCCGTCGATCCTCCGCCAGCGCTAAAAGGGACGCCGACATTCCTATGAAGAAATTCAACGTCGGCATCATCGGGTACGGTTGGGCTGCTACCGCCCACATCGATTCCATCAACAAAGGATCCCTTGGACAGGTCACTGCAGTTTACTCCTCCAGGCCCCTGGATCCCGCGGAGCTTTCCGCCAAACATGGAGGCAACATCAAAGCCTACTCGGACCTTAAGGCCATGTTGTCAGACAAATCCTTACACGTCATTGATGTCACCAGCTATCCATGGCAACACGCCGATCAGATTGTCGCCGCTGCCGAAGCCGGTAAGCACATTATCGCCGAAAAACCTCTCGTCCTCTCGTTAAAGGATCTGCGCCGCACGGAAAAGGCAGTCCGCCAGGCCAAAGTCGGATTTACCATTTGCTTTGAGTGCCGCTGGGCCAGCCATTTCAAAGTTACTAAGTCGGTCATCGATCAAGGACTCCTCGGACATCTCCACTACGGTGAAATCGACTATTACCACGGCATCGGACCGTGGTACGGCCAATACCGCTGGAACAAATCCAAAAAAGGCGGTGGCTCGTCCCTCCTCACCGCCGGTTGTCACGCTCTCGACGCCCTCTTGCTTTGCATGGGAAGCGATGTTGTCGAGGTCACCAGTTACGATACCAAGTCGCAGCACCCCTACTTCCAAGCCTACGAATACACCACCAGCAGCGTCACCATCTTGAAATTTGCCAACGGGGCCATTGGTAAATGCGCTGCTATAGTGGATTGTTTTCAACCGTATTACTTCCATACTCACCTCGTCGGAAGCGAGGGCAGTATCCTGGATAACAAGTTCCACTCCAACCGCCTCGGCACCAACAAAAACAAATGGAGCCAACTCGCCCTGAGTCTTATGGACTCAGGCGACGTTAACGACCACCCGTACCAAGCCGAGTTCGATGCGTTTTTTGAATCGCTCGACCAAGGCAACGACATTCCGCTCACCAGCCTGAGTGATGCCGTCAAAACCCACGAAGTCATCTTCGCCGCTGATCTCAGTGCTTCCCGCGGCGGTAAACCCGTCACCATCGCCGCCATCCGCAAGAAATAGTCGAGCGACCAAGGCAATCGGTACCCCAAGTTAACACGGGATCTCAGCCCCCGTTTCATTACCACTCATGCCCACGGCCATCGCCATCGGCGCCCATCCAGATGACATCGAATTTCGGATGGCCGGCACGTTGCTCCTACTGAAACAAGCGGGATGGAAAATCCATTATTGGAATCTATCCGCCGGCAATTGCGGCAGTGTCCAGAGCGGCCCGGCGGAAACCTCGCGGCGGCGGCGGGCGGAATCACGATGTGCCGCGAAGATTTTAGGGGCACATTGGCATGCTCCAGTTTCCAGAGATTTGGAAATCGTTTACACCGTTCCGCTCGTGAGACGGGTCGCAGCCGTGATCCGCGATGTCCGACCCAACATCATTCTAACCCATCCTCCCGTAGATTACATGGAGGATCACACCGCCACCTGCCGACTCATTGTCACCGGCGCCTTCGCACATGGGATGCCAAATTTTCGGTCTACCCCTCCCATGACAACCTACTCGGATGACGTGACGCTTTATCACTGCGCCCCGCATGGGCTCTGTACACCTCTTGGGGAACCCATCCATCCGCCCCTGTTCGTCAACACCACCTCAGTCCATGGGATAAAAATGGAGGCACTGGCAGCCCATGCGAGCCAACAGCACTGGCTGGACCAAAGTCAACGGATGAACTCCTATCTTCAGGCGGGCGAGGAAGACTCGGTGGCGCTGGGGAAAACATCTCGCAGGTTTCGCCACGCCGAGGCGTGGTGGCAGCATGCCCACATGGGTTTTTGTCGCGCGGATTCGCGCCCTCTACAGGTTGCCCTCGGTCCCAACATTAAACAACTCTAGCCATGCCACGCCCCTACAGTTCCATAGCCCCCGATTGGTGGGATTACACCACACTCGATACCGAACTCATCAACGAAGTCGCCCGTTTGAAACCACGCGATCTCGAACGTCTGTCGCGTCCTGGGTTCCGCGTGGTCTTCTACGAGACTCTCGAAGACTTCTACCTTGCCGAAGCCCTCGAGTACATTGAAGCTTGGCGACAGAGCACTGCCGACAACCCGGTAGGCATCTGTGGTCCCATCGGTCCCACCGAACAACTCCCGCTCGTCGCACGTTTAGTCAACAGCTTGGAACTCGACCTTAGCAGCGCTCATTTCTGGGGCATGGATGAATGGTTCGATGTTGCCACACAGAAAGAGGTGCCTGTCACGCACCCCCTCAGTTTTGAACGAGCCGACCGCGAACTCTGCTTTGATCGCATCGAGCGAAAGCGTCGCATGCCAGAAACCAATCTTCATTTCCCCAAAGGTGACACGGCACCCTACCGGAAGAGTTGGACCGCTGGCATCCGTTGCGCGGTCATGCAAGGAGGACAAGGTGACGTGAAGCACTGGGCCTTCAACGATCCGCTGGGTCGCAAAGGACGTTACAAAGACGCACCCCCGAGTCCAGAAGAGTACCGAAAGCTAGCAACCCGCGTCGTCGACCTCCATCCGCTCACTGTGGCACAAAACGCGCGCACCAGTGGGGGCGGTAATATCTCGATGGTGCCCCTTAAGGCCATTAGCGTCGGTCCGGTCGAAACTTGGAAAGCTGAGAAAGTTTCCATCTGGCACGCCGGCAAACACGACAATCCCTTCGGCCAACGCTTAACCGCCTATATGATTTCTAAAGGCTTGGTGGACGCCAGTGTCCCAATGTCACTTCTGGCGGAACATCCAAATGTTCAGTTCAATTACTTCAGGGGTGGAATCGGCACGTGCGACGTAGAAATGCACTAATACACGAACGTCCACATTCCCTCGTTGCCGAAGAGCCCCCGGCACGGGCAAGCCGCCAAACTTACCCCGTTGCCAAGATCCCAACGGCAATCGAGCCCACAACCATCCATGGAACCGGCAAACGCCAGCGAACCGAACCCAATGCGGCCACAGCGAAAACCAGCCAAACCCATAAGGGTGCCCACGTCCCTTCGTTCCACAAAACGCGGCGTGCCGACCAAGTAGCCAGACTTAGGATCACACCGCAAACCGCCGATGTGATTCCAGCCAAGACCGGCACCAACCAACGCAGACCACGGGATCGTTCTACGAACGGGGCACCGCCAAAGATCCAGAGAAAGGATGGCAGGAACGTCACCCAAGTGGTGATCAACGCCCCGAGGGTTGCGGAGGCAATTGCGGGCAAATTCCCCGGATGGTTCCAGGCGCCAAGGAATCCCACAAATTGCAACACCATGATCAATGGGCCCGGGGTACTTTCAGCCAACCCCAATCCGTCCAGCATTTGACCCGCATTCAGCCAACCGTGCCGTTCCACTGCCTGTTCGGCGACATACGGGAGCACCGCATACGCCCCACCGAACGTGACCATGGCCGTTTGGCTGAAGAACAATCCCTGCTTGAAAACCATGTGTTCCGGGCCAAGCCATCCGTATGCCAGCACCACCGGCAGCCACCAAAGGCAGAGGCACCCAACGACCGTCGTCACCCAAGCACCGCTCAATCTAAACCGTTCACTCGAATCAACCTGGGGATCTTCGATCGCTGGATGACGTGGGGACTCAAGCCCACCGACTTTCCGCCGCCACACGACCCAACCGAACATCCCAGCGAGACCAACGAGAACCGGGAAGGAGACCAACTTCAGCTGAAGAACCACGAAAGCTCCCAAGCATAGTCCGACGTGAGTCGGCGTTCGAAGAACTCGTCGGCCCATCTGATACACTGCGGCCACAACAAGTCCAAGAACCGCTGGCTGCAATCCGGCAAATGCGGCTTTTACCGCTGGCACCGTGCCCCACAGGACATAGGCGTAGCTTAATGCCCAAAGGAACAACGCGGATGGCAGTACGAACAAACCTCCAGCAATGACTCCGCCCCGGACTCCATGCATTAGCCAACCCATGTAGGTGGCCAACTGTTGAGCCTCCGGACCGGGCAGGAGCATGCAGAAGTTGAGCGCATATAGGAACCGATTCTCCGAGACCCAGCGTCGGCGCTGCACCAACTCCGTGTGCAAAATCGCAATCTGCCCAGCAGGTCCCCCAAAGCTGATGAATCCCAGTTTTAACCAAAACCAACTCGCTTCGGCGACTGTCGGTTTTCCCACCCCCGCGGGGTCCACCTCTGGCTCTGGAATGTTGACAATATCGGCGCTCAAGCGCCCCCTTTCATCACCGGTCCGGTCCCAAACCGTTTGGGATCAAACAGCGTGATATCCAGACGGGACTGACCTTGAATCACGCAGTCGGCAACGACGTCTCCCACCACACTGCAAAACTTAAATCCATGTCCACTGAACCCGCATGCCACAAGGACATTGGCGTACATCGGATGCTCCCCGATCACAAAATTCAAGTCTGGCGTAACCGTATACATACAGGTCGTTCCACGTAGAAACTTTCCATCCAGCGATGGCAGGAATCGTCGAATGGAAGCCCGCATCGTCTCAATATCATCCTGGCGCACGCGCCGATCGATAGTTTCCGGTGTGCACACCTCCGTTTCTGGTTTTCGAAAAAACGCAATCTTCACTCCATCTTCTTCGCCATCCACCGCCGGAAATCCGTAAGGCTGTCGATGCGTCGCTTCGTGCCAGATGTAAACGGGGAAGCGTTCGGGTCGAAATTGATCGATGCCACCCTTAGGTTGGAACCACAGCAGGACTTGGCGCTCAACGCTCACGGGAATATCCATATCCCGAAGTAACTCTGGTGCCCATGGCCCCGGAGTGATCACCAAACGATCCGCTTGATAGCTTCTGCGAGTGGTTGTGACGCTCACACCAGCACTCGTCGCCGTCCAGGACAGTACGGGTTCTTCGAACTGAAGCGCCGCGCCCCTCGCGGCGGCGCAGCGCAAATGGGCCAATACCGCCCCTTCGGTTCGAACCAAACCGGCGAACGGTTCCAGCAACCCCACGGTGCCTTGAGGGAGCTCAAAGGCAGGAAAACGTCGTTGGATTTCCCCCCGATCCAGCATGGCATACGGCAAGGAATACTGGCGCGCACTCTTGAGACTTCCACTCACGACTTCACTGTCCTCGGCACCCAACATGAGCCCGCCCGGCAATAGCAGCAGTTTATCGCCTGCTTCCGACTCCAATTCGTGCCACAGGTCATAGGCCCTTAAAAGTAATGGGACATAGCTGGGGTGCTCAAAGTAACACTGTCGAATCACGCGGGTCTGGCCGTGACTGGATCCACGATCGTGCGCTGGCGTAAACCGCTCTAATCCGAGAACACGCTCGCCGCGCCGAGCCAAATGATAAGCCACGGAACTCCCCATACCGCCCAAACCCAATACAATCACATCGTAAGTGTTCATTCCCTTTAATGTATCCAGTTCACAGGCGATAAGACTCGATATCGATGGGGTTGGTCCATCGTGCAATCCTTCCCAAAGTGACCGCAGCAACTCTATACTCAACGATCGAATTCCGGCCAGCCGAAGGACAGTGTTAAACTTCCACCGACTCCCATTCCGAAGTAGGGCAGCGGAATCCAAAAATGGCCTCGATCATGCTTTCCTGTGGCGCATCTCCGAGTTGCGGCGCCGCATGGGATGCTGGGGGAAAAGCGGCAGCCCTCCACCGCTTTTGGGGAATTGCAGGGACGACCGATCTCCAAAATTCCCACAACTCGGAGATGCGCCCGCTTTCCTGCCACGCATGAAATTTTTATGGGCCTTCTGGTTTTTCCAAGTCATTCTGCTCACCATGATTCTCCCAGTCCAAACCCGTTCTGCTGCTTCATGAAATCCTGCACACGAAGGTCCTTCCTGACCGGAACTCTGGGCGCTTTCGCTCTAGGCTCGACGCTCCGAGCCGCCCCGCAGCGGCCCCGCATCGCCGCGCTGACCACGATCTATCACAAATACTCCCATTCTCAGCACATCGTGGATCGGTTCCTTGAAGGGTATGGCTGGAATGGGAAGCACTATCGCCCCGAAGTAGACGTCGTCTCGCTTTACGTCGAACAGGTGGGCGAAAACGACCTCAGCCAGGAGCGTGTGTCGCGTCATCCGCAACTCAAACGATACCCGACTATCGCCGACGCGTTGACCTGCGGCGGCAACTCGCTCGCCGTGGATGGAGTGTTATTGATCGGTGAACACGGCAAGTATCCCGTGAATGAGAAGGGGCAGACACTCTACCCTCGCTACGAGTATTTTCGGCAGATCATCGACGTCTATCGCCAAAGCGGTCGAACCGCTCCGGTATTCAATGACAAGCACCTCTCGTGGAAATGGGAGTACGCTCTTGAAATGGTCGAGACCTCCAAATCCATGGGCTTCGGCTTCATGGCTGGTTCCTCGTTGCCAGTCACTTGGCGCCAACCCGCTATCGACCTGCCACGGGGTGCCCGAGTCCGCGAAGCGCTGGGAGTCTGGAATGGCTGGACAGATGGAGGCGACATCCACGTGCTCGAAGCCGTCCAGTCCATCGTGGAACGAAGGCGCGGAGGCGAAACGGGTGTTATCTCGGTGGAGGCATTGCGCGGGGATCGATTCTGGAAAGCCTTGGAATCCGGATCCTGGGCCGCAGGCGGCTGGGATCGCGCCTTGCTGGACGCCGCTCTTAGCCGCAGCAATCAGCTCATCGCACCCCGCCCCACCTATAGTAACCTCTTACCCACCACCGAGGATCTTCGGCGGCTCGCACCGGATTCCTACGCCTATCGGTTTGAATACGACGATGGCCTTAAACTAACCATTGTCCAGTTTAAGGGGGCAATAGTTGGTGATTGCAATATGGCGGCCCGACTCCACGGAGGAGACATTTTTTCAGTCCAGTTTTACCTCCCCTACTCCACCATGCGGAATTTCTTCAGCCCGCAGGTACACCACATCGAAACTTTGTTCCGAACAGGAAAATCACCTTATCCCATCGAACGGACGCTGCTCACGACCGGTATGACCGCCGCGGGCGTCGAATCCTTGTACCAAGGAGGGCGCTTCATGGAGACTCCCCATCTCCATATTCGTTATCAACCCACGACTCAATCCACATTCTGGCGCACCTGAATCTCCATGAATCGACGCACTTTTCTCAAGACGTTTGGCGCTTCTACTCTGGCAAGTGGAACCCCCGGTGCCTGGGCTGCCGCGACAAACCAAACCAAGCGCATCGCCATCATCACTACTGTCTGGACTTATCAGTCGCACGCACAACACATGGGCGACCGTTTCTTGGTCGGCTACCCGCGCCATGGCCGCTGGCACAAACCTCCCCTGAAAGTGGTCGCGGTGTATGTGGACCAAAAACCCGCCGGTGACCTCAGCGCTCAGCGAGCCGCCGAACATGGCTTCACCGTTTACCCCACGATCGAATCCGCCCTCCAGTGCGGCGGAGATCGTTTGGCCGTCGATGGCGTGGTAATTATTGGCGAACACGGTGAGTATCCACGCAATCACAAAGGACAAGTCCTCTACCCTCGCTATGAGTTCTTTAAGCGCACGGTTCAAGTGTTCGAAAAGTCCAGGCGCGCCGTCCCAGTGTTCAATGACAAGCACCTCTCGTACAGCTGGCAGAAGGCCGCCGACATGGTCGCCGACTCGAAGCGCCTCAAGTTCCCATTCCTCGCAGGCTCCTCCCTCCCAGTAACCTGGCGACTCCCACCCACCGAAGTCCCCTATGGTGCCGTCGTTGATGAAGCCCTCATGGTCGGTGTCGGCGGCTCCGACCCCATGGACTATCACGCCCTGGAAGCCATGCAATGCATGGTCGAACGTCGCCGAGGCGGAGAGTCGGGAATTCGCTCCGTGCAACTACTCGAAGGCGATGCCGTCTGGAAGGCCGGCGAGCAGGGCGTGTGGTCCAAACGGCTGCTGGAAGCAGCCTTTTCGCGCTCGGATTCGCTCATGGGATATTCCGACCTGGACTCTCGTCCGCAGAGTCTCGCCCACAATGGCGAGCTGCCCAAATTAGTGAAAAATCCAGCGGCTTACATTATCGAGCGCACGGATGGCCTCCGCACCACGCTGCTCATGCTTAATGGGGCGCTCAGCGATTACTGCTTCGCCGCTCGCCTTCAAAATGGCGAGATAATCTCGACTCAATTCTTCCTCCCTCCCACACCCAACGTCACTTACTCCGCCTGCCTCGTGGCCCAGATCGAACAAATGATCGTTTCCGGTAAAGCTCCCTATCCCGTTGAGCGGACTCAGATCGCCAGTGCTATGCTGGATCGATGCCTCGATTCCAAAGTCGAAAATCATCAGCGGATCGAAACCCCGGAACTCAGGATTCGCTACAAGAGCCCCAAAATGCCCGACTTCGGCGGCTGAATCTCTTCCCTCATTCTCCGAATGGCCAAAGGAAGCATCTTTCCAAAAGAATCGATCCATCGCGTGGATCCAAAGACTGGCGCCCAAATACGCCAAATTACTTCACACCCCAGCATTCACCATCATCCCTTCTACTATCTGCCGGCGTATGACGACGCCATGCGATGGCTCGTCCTGGTTTCTTACCGCACGGGAACACCTCAACTCTTCGTCGAGGAGCAAGCCTCCGGATCGTTGATCCAATTGACGGAGCGTCCCGACCTCCATGAATGGTCCATCCACCCGTCTCATGATGGTCGATTTGTCTATTTCACTGCCGGCACGGGCGCTTGGCGGATCGAGATCGAATCACAACACGAAGAATGCCTCGCGCAGTTCCAAACAACCCGTCTGAACGAAGCGGGTATGGTCGCCGGCGCCATGGGCACCACCACGCTCAGCCGAGATGACCGGTGGTGGGCCTTCCCTGTAAAGAAAGGAACCAACTCCCAATTCCATGTGCTCGATACCCACACCGGCAAGGATTCAGTCATCCTCGAACGCGACACGATTTGTCACCCGCAATTTCACCCGGATGATCCCGCCCAGCTTCGCTATGGCGGACCATTTTTTGATCGCCTTTGGATCATTCGCCGGGACGGCACCGACCACCGTTTGGTGTACCGGCGGGACGTGTCAAAGAAGGAATGGATCGTTCACGAATGCTGGCGGCCGGGCACCCGAGAAATTCTCACGGTCAACTGGCCGCTCGGCGTCATAGGAATTCATGTGGACACGGGTCAGGTCCGGCCCGTCTGCAACTTCAACGCTTGGCACCCCATGATCAATCGCAGGGGAACCCTAATGGTGACCGACACCAAATCCCCCGATATCGGTCTACAATTATTTGACCCGAGCGACAGCATCGGCATGCCCCGTGCTCTGTGCTTTCCCAATGCCACGAATGCCGGCGTTCATTGGAACCTCGGTCATTGCCCCTACGATGACGGTGTCACCGATGTCTACGCCCCGCAGCACACCCATCCACATCCCAACTTTTCTCCCGACGGGCGCCGTGTCGTATTCACTTCGGATGCCAGTGGAATCGCGCAAGTACATGAGGTTAAGCTGCCCGTCTGAACCAACACCACCTACCGTTTAGATCGAAGCCCAGCACCCCAAGCAATTGGCAATTTTTGGGGAAGATCGTCTCGGTATTCGTCACGAATGCTGGGGCTCGAAGTAACCACCGAACATGCGCGACGCATGTTGAAGGAATCCCGGAAAGGATTTGTCGATTTCTATGCAGGTTGGACGGTTTAGAAGCGGACAGGAGGATGCTATTGGTGACGAGGCATCAATCGGACTCTTTTCCGAGGACATTCGAGCGGTCGGCAGGCCTCCTGCTTTAGAGGCCTCATTGTGTGCGATTGCCCGAAGACATCGCCACACAAAGTTACCCTATGAAGACCGGCTTTCTCATCGACATGGATGGTGTAATTTATCGGGAAAACAATCTCATTCCAGGTGCCGAAGATTTCGTCCGTGCACTCATGGCCACCGGAACTCCCTTTCTGTTTTTAACCAATAATTCTGCGCCCACTCCCGAGGATCTCGCGGTCCGTATGAAACACCTGGGAATACCCGGTTTGGCCGCCAAACATTTTTATACCTCAGCACTGAACACCGCGGACTTCCTAGTCGAGACCGATCCGGAATGTACCGTCTTCGTGATCGGTGAAGGGGGACTACACACCGCCCTGCACGAGAAACGCATCGCCAGTGATTCGATCCAACCCCGCTATGTCATCGTCGGAGAGGGTGCAGCCACGATGGAACGACTCGCCAAGGCTCATGAATGCATCGAGCGCGGAGCACGCCTATTGGCGACCAACCCCGATAATTGGTGTCCGGTGTCCAGCGAACGCACCCGACCAGGCGCTGGAGCCACCGCTGCTTTCCTCGAAGCCAGTACCGGGCGTCGCGCCTATTACCTCGGCAAACCGAATGGGTTCATGTTTCACCGCGCTCGACGCAAGTTGGTGGAAGTCGCCCTGCAGGAACCAGAACATGTCGTTATGATCGGAGATACGATGGAAACCGACATCCGAGGTGCTATTGAAGTCGGTCTTCAATCCTACCTGGTCCTGAGCGGATCAACTCAGATCGAAGGCGTCTCCGACTATGTTTATCAGCCCACACGCATTCTAAACAGCGTCGCGGATTTGGTTGAGGAAGTGAAAACCGGGATCCCTTGCGATCGACTCAGCAGCCCCGCTTTTGGCTGCCGTGCCAATCCAGGTCGCGCCGGCAACCGACATCAAACCGACGTATTCGCCCTTCATAAACCTCGCCCGCGCCCAGCCATGACGAAGTGAAAGACCCCGTTCACTGAACCATCCATGCAAGGAGGGACTTTTGAGTATGCAACCGGTTCTCCGCTTGGGTGAAGATCGTGTTGGCATGCACTTCGAGGATTTCCTCGGTGATCTCCTTACCTCGATAGGCAGGAAGGCAGTGCATCACTAAGGCAACAGGCCGTGCTTTTTTGACCAAGGCTTCATTGATTTGGTACGACGAAAGATCCTTCAACCGCTGAGCCGACTCGGATTCTTTGCCCATCGATACCCAGACATCCGTGTACAATAGGTCGGCTCCATCCGCCGCAGCATCCAGGTCTTCCGTGCAAAGCACTCGTCCACCCGCTTTGAGAAGAAGTTCTTGGGAGGGCTGATAGGCTTTCGGTGCGGCAATCCGCAGTTCGAAGTCGAGCTTGGTCGCTGCCCATATCCAACTCGCAGGCACATTACAGGCACCATCGCCTACAAACGTCACGACTTTGCCAGCGATCGACTCTCGACGAAGTTCTTCAAACGTAAAAATGTCAGTCAATATCTGGCAGGGATGCTCACTGTCCGTCAGGGCATTGACCGTTGGGATCTTGGAGTACCTGGCGAATTCCTCAACGTCCGCCTGGGCATAGGTTCGAATGACGGCACCATGGATCATGCGGCCCAGTACCCTAGCGGTATCTCGAATCGGTTCGCCACGCCCCAATTGAATATCGTTCGGATTCAAAAACATCGTGCCGCCACCAAGTTCACGAATCCCCACCTCAAAACTGACGCGGGTACGAGTCGATGACTTCGTGAAAATCAATGCCCAAGTCTGCCCCTCCAAGGGTCGTCGATGAGACCCACGATTTCGTTTGAACTCGCCCGCCCCATTAAGGATCTCCCGAATGTCGGGCGCAGTAAGTTGCTCTAGACTCAACAAATGTTTCATTTAGCAATGCAATCGGGGCAGCCTCAGATCACCCGGCCGCCCCGGAAAAATAAGTTAATACGCAGACCCCACCCCCTCCGTCACGCTCGAATCGCGACAATTCTTGTGTCAGTGGTGACAAGTTAGGACCATCCAACGGGACGAGCCATAAGCCCCGCCCCCATACCTGCTGATCCCCTTGCAAAAAATCCCACTTGAGGGGATCATCTTCCCGTCCAATGGACACTGTTCACCCCACACGAACTGGGACAAATGCCCCAAACAACTCGGCACCACTGACCAGAAGCCCAGGCTGCACAAATCAAATTCCCTGGTTCTGCTGGGCAACCATCCTTGGCGGGCTATGCCTTACAGTCGGCATCTTGTGGGATATCTCCTGGCATTCCACCATCGGTCGCGACACATTTTTTACCCCAGCCCATATTGCCGTGTATCTGGGAGGTTCCTTGGGCGGCATCGTCTGTGGATGGCTCGTGCTGCAAGCAACCCTGCTCCAGCGCGGCGCCTACCGTGAACGCACGGTGAGCGTCTTGGGATTCCGGGGACCGATTGGGGCCTGGGTCGTTATCTGGGGTGCTTCCGCCATGTTAGTCTCGGCGCCATTCGATGATTGGTGGCATAACGCTTATGGACTGGACGTTCGAATCCTCAGCCCACCGCACGTCTTGCTCGCTCTCGGCATGTATCATGTCGTGCTGGGTGCTAGTATGATGGCTTGGAGTTGGATGAACAACCTCTCGGATACGGATCGCTCACGCTTCAGCTGGTTCTTGACCGCCGCTGGAGGCATCCAACTCACATTGGCGTCAATGCTGATTTTGGAGATCAGTGTGCCCAATCGACAACATAGCCCCACCTTCGTCTTCGCGTCCGCGTTGTTGTTCCCGGGAATTCTCGCGAGCGCCGCCCGCAATTCGTATACTAAATGGCCGGCGACTCAGGTAGCTCTGGCCTATTTCCTCTTGTTTGAACTCATGGGTTTGGTCCTTCCGCTCTTCCCAGCCGAGCCGAAACTCGCGCCCATTCTGACGCGTGTCACTCACATGGTACCACCTATGTTCCCGCTGCTTTTGTTCGTCCCGGCCATCGGAATGGATTGGGTGTATAGCCGGTGCGGGCGCGGGGGCGGCTGGAAACGGGACATTGCCGTCGCGGCACTCTGCGGCATCGCCTTCATCACACTCTACATTCCCACTCAGTGGTACGCCTCCAAGTTTTTGCTCAGCCCGCTCGCCGACAACACGTTCTTTCATGGGCATGGTCGATATTTCGGTTACCGCGCATCGCCCGGAAACTTCCGATTTGAATTCTGGAATCGACGAGAGCCCCCGATCCAATTCCAGACCTGGGTCTGGGGCACCACCTTGGCAGCTGCCTCATCTTGGATCGGCATCTCCATCGGCAATTTTCTCGCGCGAATTCGTCGATGACTTCTCCCATGCAGATCCCACCGCTAACGCGCCTCCTCCCTCTGCGGCTGATCGCTCTTCTGTGGCTCAACCAAGATCCCTCGTTACATGCCCACATCGGCAATCCCAATGCAGTTTTTGAAGGAACCGCCGGCCCGTACCCAATTCGCGCCATCATTCAAACCCCGCCAGTTGTCCCAGGTCTAGCCAGGATCAATGTCCGGATCTTGAGTGGTACTCCCGATTCCGTTGAAGTCTTACCCATCCATTGGCGGACCGGGCGAAATGGAGCGCCCAATCCAGATCGTGCCGTGCGGGTTCCAGGCGATTCTAATCTGTTTACCGCAGAGCTTTGGCTCATGGTACAAGGGGCTTATTCCGTCGATATATTAGTCAATGGAACTGCTGGCAAGGGGGCCATCAAGGTGCCGGTCAATTCACTCGCCACCACAGCCATTGAAATGCCGAGGGCACTCGGCTGGATCCTCGCAATACTCGGCTCGGGCTTGATGGTGCTCCTGATCGGCACGGTGCGAGCCGCCGCGCGCGAGGCAATGCTCCCAGCCGGGGAACCACTCTCCTCACAACGCCGCCAAGCCGGCCGTCTCGCGACAATTTCTGCGTGCATTGTCACAGTTGGCTTGGTTTATGCCGGCCAATACTGGTGGAACCTCGAAGACCGCACCCATCGCGCCCGCGAACTCTATAAACCCATTCCCAATCGCGTTTCCATTTTAGACGACGCCCAGGGGGCGCGGATTCGGCTGGAGTTGGATGCCGATCCTGTCGTGCAGGTAATCCCATTGGTGCCGGATCACGGACGCTTGATGCATCTGTTTCTCATCCAGAATAGTGTCCAGAAGTCTCTCGCGCATCTACACCCACAGCCGAACGAATCCAAATCTGTCTTCGAATGTCAGTTTCCACCCCTGCCACCAGGTCGTTACCGCGTGTTCGCCGATATCACTCGTGAAACAGGTCTGAGCGAAACCATCACCAACACGCTGGAGATTTACCAATCGCGAAACCCGAATCAACGAGTCCATCTCACCGATTCCGACGATAGTTGGCATATCTTGGGGTCCGTTCCGAACTCCACCCACGCCGAACTCCTAGACGGGTGGACAGCGCGGATCACTACGACGACCCCGATCGTCGCGAATGATCCGGTGGCCCTCGAAGTGCGAATCAACGGCCCCGACGGTAGGCCTGCCCCGTTGCAAGGATACATGGGCATGTTGGGCCACGCGGTCATCGTCAGTGCCGATGGCACGGTGTTTTCCCACGTCCACCCCGCTGGCACCGTCTCAATGGCAGCTCAACGACAATTTTTGAGCCGAGACGGCGAGAACGTGGACAAGGCGCTGGCGGATGCCAACTGCGGGGACCTTACCGTCCTGCCCATCTCGGTCGCCGAAGCTCTCGGGCGAGGAGGCCTCGTCCGATTTCCGTACGCGTTTCCAACTGCGGGCACTTACACCCTCTGGGTTCAGGTCAAGATCAGCGGCAGAATCCAGACGGCCTGTTTTGCCCTTCGAGTTCTGCCAGGCAAAGACCGCACTTGGAATCCCTACCAATAACCGCAGCCAAACCCAACTGCCGCATCCGGGGTGGGTGACTCGGGTTTCGAGATCAACGGGACACTCTCAGCACCCAATCGTGACGATCCGCAGGATTCGCCCACCGGCGCATATCCTGAATTTCGCGGCGATTCAAGCTGTCGACGTGGCCATCCACGGCGGCCGCAACGGTCCGCTGGCTATGGCGAGGATGTACATGCCCCCAAGCCTCAGGTCCATCTTCCGTATTCCAATCTACCGCCCAACGGCGTGCCATGAGAAAGGGCGGCTTCACCACGTAAAACCCCTGAACAATTTTCCCTTCAAATGGACCTCGGGCAGACGCGAACACCATCAACTCTGAAGGGCGAAGCGAGTCCGAATCCTTCAGGACGCAGAAACGGCCGAAACGATCCACCGCCTTTCCATCAGGCGGCAATTCCAAGTCGTCCCCACCTATAAAGACCGAATTGATACCCAAAGACGGAAACACGCTGGCGGCATAAACCCCGACGGCCTTATCCTCCATGGATTCAAAACGCTCTAGCAGTGCTCGATTCTCGTTGGCATAAATCACTTTAAAACTGTTCCCAAGGTAGGGAGCCAACCGCCAAGGGTAACGGGCATTTATCGGATGAGTGACTTCGCGCCCCTGAAAATCCTGGGCGGGATAACCATATCGATACCCCGGAATTACCTGTCCCTGGTGCTCATCCGCATACAACTGCCAACTAACCATCAATTGCTTGGCCGAATTCAGCTCATTCGCCCGGCGAGCCTGACCTTTGGCCTTGCCCAATGCCGGCAACAGCATTCCCGCCAACAATGCGATAATCGAAACCACCACAAGCAATTCCACCAAGGTGAATCCTTGGCGCTGGATGGACTGGCGATAAACGCGTTTCACTGGTTACTCATTAGCTGCCTTTCGGAGGCACAGCTTGCGCAATCTTGCCTAAACATGTCTGGAAATTGCTGCCACTTAACTGACAGTTAATCAGCGCCTGTGCGTCGACCAAATTTCCACAGTCGGTTTTCGCTTCGTAGAAAAAGCGCGCCCTGGGCAATCGAAGGTGTCCCCAAGACATTCGTGGCTCCCAAATCGAATTCGCTCACCACCAATCCCTCAGGTTTGCTGATATCAATGACCTGTGCCACACCCTTTTCACTGATGCAGTAAAGGTGATTCCCAGCGGCGATCGGCGAGGCACTAAAGGGTCCTTTCAGCCTCAGCTGCCATAATCGAGTCCCCGTTGAGGCTTCGCCGCAGCTCAAGACACCGCCATCGTTGAGAGAAAACAATTTGTCGCCGACCACGACCGGACTGGATGTGCCCGGACGCAATTGTCCCGATCGCCAGACCTGCTTCAGCGGTTGACCTGCTGCAACTGGTTCCAACACAGTGAGTCCCTGCGAGGGCACAAACAGTCGACCACCAGAAACTGCTGTTGAGGGGACACTGGAGGCACCTTCGCTGTATTCCCACAAAACCTTTCCCGACATCGGCTCCACTCCCGTAATGCCTTGGGTACTCTGTAGGACAACCACCGTCTTGCCCGCAGGCTCCGTTAGCAGGACCGGTGAGGTCCAATTGGCTTTCTTAGGCCGATCCAATTTCCAACGCGTGTCTCCCGTTCGCGCGTCCAAGCCCGCCGTGAAGCTTTCACTGTCATTCTCCACCTGCGCAACCAGAACACCATCCGCCGTCACCAGGGAAGAACTCATCCCGAGGGAATTACTGGCATTGGGAAAGTCACGCCCCAAACCACGGTACCAAAGGAGATTTCCATCGAGATCCAATGCCACACAGTCATTCGAGGAGAAGAATGCAAATACGCGCTCTCCATCACTCGCGGGTGTTGGAGCGGCGACACTGGTCTTCTCGTGCGCCATCGTCCGGCCCGTGGCCCAGAATTGCCGTTCCCAGCGGAGCGAACCCTTGGAAGCATCAAAGCAGAGCACATGTAGTCGATCCTGCTTTGGACCGCTCGAACAGGTCACAAACACGCGGTCACCGATTATGATCGGCGAGGATAATCCACGCCCTGGCAACCCCACGCTCCAGGAGATGGCTTTGGCGTCGAGTTGTGTCGGAACCAGGGTGTCATCCGACACCCCACTGCCCTGTGGCCCGCGAAATTGGGTCCAATTTGCCGCAGTCAGCGTCAGGGCAGCCAACGTGGCGCCAATCGTGAGAATCGAAAGGAATTTCATGAATGTTGTCCGGTGAGAAAAGAAGACAGTCGCGGATGCTTATTTCGAAGACAGAATGGGCGTGCCCTGGGCATCGGTAATTCGCAATTGAAACTCCCACTCCACGGTCCATTCCTCCTTTTGTTCATTCTGGAGGCATTTCACTAAAATCGTATTGCGTCCCGGCTTGAGCTCCGCTCGCAATCGGTACTGATCAATTTCAGCACCTCGATGATACTCTTCACGCCCAAAAAGGTACTGTCCATTGAGCCAGATCTTCCAAGCGTTTTTGCAGCCCAATCGTAATTCCATGGTCTGAGCTTTGTCCGAATAGAATTCTCCAAGAGCATATCCACCGGCGCCCTTCAATTGGGTGAACGGCTTATTGAAATCAACCAAACCATACTCAGATTTGGTCTCGTAATCCTGCCATCGAACCTTGCCGGTCATCGACTCATACTCCGCTCCCAAATCCGCATTGTGCTCCGGAGCAAAGGCTTTCTCAAAACCCACACCGGCCACATTATTAAACGGAGCCACCAATTTCCAACGGGTCAACCAGCCGAAGGTCTGTTGTAAATCCACCGTCTGACCCAAATCCCGCAACGCCTTGGCCGCCGATTCAATCTGATCGATATCGCGCGCATGGTTTAAGGCACGCCGATAGGCGGCCACAGCCTCATCCTTCTTCCCTCCACCTTGCGCTGCACCTGCCTCAGTCAGCACCGTCGCCACCGCATCCCGGCGCAATTCATTGCTCGGATCATTCAAGAAGGCCGCAAGCATCCGCCGAGCTCCATCCGGATCCGCGCGCTGAATCAATTCGTACGCCAAGCGACGAGCGCGCGGGTGATGCGCCGTGTTCTCCAAAAATCGATTGAGCTCGCGCAACGGAAGTCGGCCGTCTGCCGTCCCTGCGATCGTGTCCACGGCGGATCTCAGCCAATTCAGCGAGTAGTCATTGGCTCCGTCCATTGCCGTCAACACTTCCGGCAAGACCGAAGGAGGTTCCTTCGACAACCGTTTCCAAGCGCCTTGGGCAGCCGCTGTCCCTTGACCTTGTGGTCCAACGTTTTTGATTGCTGCCAACGCTTCAATAACTGAACCCGCGGCCGCCGCCGCCGGCAGCGTCCAAACAGCCTGGCCAATACTCAATGCGCCAAGGACGATCCATGTCTTTGTTTTCATAATTGTCTTCGCCAACTCAACTCATCTGCAATCAGGTTGAGGTACTTCTCGCTTCCGCTACCACCATCCATCGACGGCCCATCATTTATGTCCTTTCAAGAATCGCAACGCATAAAGAAGGGCAACAGCACCCACAGAGGCGGTAATCAAGGAACTCACCCCATCGCTAAGCCGACACGATCCGCTGAAGCACCGACCCGCCGACATCCGTCAACCGTTCATCGCGGCCGCTGTGCAAGTGGGTCAACCTTAAGTGATCCAGACCCATCAGATGGAGTATCGTCGCGTGGATGTCATTGATATGTGCCCGACCTTCGATCGCATTGAGTCCAATCTCATCGGTAGCCCCATAAATCATCCCCGGCCGCACTCCGCCTCCGGCAAACCACATCGTGAATCCAGTCGCGTTATGGTCTCGGCCTCGACTGCCCTTCTGACTTACCGGCGTCCGCCCAAACTCACCACCCCAGACCACCAGTGTGTCGTCCAACAATCCCCGCCGCTTCAGGTCCGTCAACAACGCGGAGACGGGCCGATCCGTCGCACCACACATCCTGGCGTGATTCGCATTCACATCATCGTGAGCGTCCCATTGCCAGGCAACCGGGCCGCCTCCGGAATACAATTGAACAAACCGAACCCCTCGTTCCATCAAACGCCGCGCAATAAGGCATCGCGTGCCAAACTCCGATGTCACCGGATTGTCGAGTCCGTAGAGCGATCGTGTCTCCCTCGATTCACGAGTGGTATCCACGGCTTCCGGAGCTTCTGCCTGCATTCGAAACGCCAGTTCATAACTGGAGATTCGAGCCTCCAATTCCGTGTCGTCCGGTTTCAGTTGCCGACGATTCAGCTGCTGGGTGTAGTCCAAAATTCGACGCTGACGCCGGCGATCAAAGGCAGGGTCGTCCGAGGCCAGATTCACAATCGGATTGGCTCCCGGTCGAAACAGTGTCCCCTGCTGTGACGCCGGCAGAAATCCAGCGCTCCAGCAGGGAGCGCCGCCCTCGGGGGTCCCCTGAGGCTGCGCCATGACGACGAACGACGGTAAGTTGTCCGATTCATTGCCCAGACCGTATGTAATCCAACTCCCAAGACTCGGATATCCCATAAGAATCCGTCCGGAGTTCATCTGATAATGTGCCGGAGCGTGGATAACGCTGTCGACGGCACATGACCGCACCAACGTGATGGTGTCCGCGTGCGAATGCATGTGCGGGATGAGATCCGACATGTCCATTCCAGACTGGCCGTAGCGACCCCAAGTACGGGTACTTCCCAAGCAGATCGGATCCGACTCCAGGAACTGGCTGTTGATAGAGCCAAAACTGGACGGCAGCCGCTTTCCATGGAGGCGATCCAACGCGGGTTTCGGGTCGAAAAGTTCCAGCTGACTGGGTCCCCCGACCATGAAAAGGAAGATGCAACGTTTTGCCCGCGCGGGAAAATGTGGGCCACGAAGTTTGGCTCCACTAATCGATGACGCCTGGACTGCATCACGTGAAAGCAATTGCACCAAGGCCAATGCTCCAAAGCCTTGACCTGCTGTTTCCAAAAAGCGCCGACGCGACAAGGGGCGTGGTGCAGCTGACCCTGGCTCAGAGCTGCCTACAAGTGTGGGTAACTCATGGGACATAAACAAATTCGTTGCTGTTCAGCAGCGCCAGCGCGAGGTCGGTCCAACGATCCTCAACCGGCCCCGAATCGGACGCCAAAAAGGCTCGAGTCCAGTGCAATTCCTCTGCTGAAGGTGTGCGCGCAAAACATCGAAGAAACGATTCCCGAATCCGAACCTCATCGCCATGGGGAATCGCGAGCAATTCAATTGCGAATGCCCGGGAAGCTCGCTGGGCAAAACCGCTGTTCAACATCACCAACGCCTGTGGCGCGTGCGTGCTGACCGAACGTTGCGGGCATGGTGTCAGGGCATCCGGCGCATCAAATGCGTCAAACATTGGATAGTGAACGTTCCGTTTTCGATGAAGATAAATTGAACGTCGCCCATATTCCGCAGCATCCTTGTCCACTGCCCACAAGTCCACCACCTCGGCTTCCGTAAAAATCAATTCGCGCACCTCCGGTTCCAGTGGAGGTCGCACCCCAGGCCCACCCGAGCGGTAGTTTATTAATCCCGACACCTGCAGTGTGGCATCTCGAAGTCCTTCGGCTTCCATCCGTCGCCGATTCATCCGCCACAATCGTCGATTCTCGGGATCCTTGGCCACTCCCGAGGCACTCGCCTCCCGAGACGAGCGCTGGTACCCATTCGAGGTCACCATCAACCGATGAAGGCTCTTCAAGCGCCACCCGTTTCGGATCAACTCCGATGCCAGCCAATCCAGCAGTGGTTGATTCACCGGAATCTCACCGCGCGTGCCAAAATCAGATGGCGTTCCGACAAGTCCTTTCCCGAAGTGATGCAACCAAAGACGATTCACCATCACGCGGGCTGTCAGCGGGTGCACCGAGTCCGCCAACCACTGCGCCAATGCCAGGCGACGCCCCGACTTCCGTTCCGCCAGTGCTCGTTCCGGACTGAATGACAGATCCGGACTCCCCATCGCTTTGGCCAGAATTAAAGGCGCACCCGGACGCACCACCGATTGCTTGTGTTTTGCGTTGCCTCGGCGCAGCACGTGGGTCTCCGGAAGTTTGTCCGCAGCCACTTTCTCGGTCATTGCCATGGCATGGGCTGGCGGGCGTGGGAGTTGTAACTCCAGCTCATGAATCTGGCGTTTTAACCTTTCGCGAATGGTTTTGTCGGCGGCATGTTCATCAACGGCCTCCGCAATTTCTTCCCACGTCACGCGCAAGGCCACGTTGGTCCCCTCAAACAACCGCTCTTCTTCGGGCGTCCGTTCTTCCTTTTTCTTGGCGCGAACCGCTCGTTCTTGCACAGTAAGTTCACCCTCTTTGCGCTTCAGCAATCGGTCGCGATAGGGTGCTTCCAACGCCGCCTTCGAGGCTTCTATGGGCTTGATAAGCGCCTTGATCCGCGAAGTCTCGCGTTCCACAAATTGCTTCTCGGACTCGTCATGAATCGGGATCTCAGTCAGTTCCGCCCCGGCGAAACATGCTTGCAACCGATAATAATCCGTCATTGGAAGGGGATCGAATTTATGGTCGTGGCAACGAGCGCAACCCAAGGTTAACCCCATAAACACCGAACCCACAGTGGTGGTTACCCCGATCAACTCATTCTGCCTCCGTTCCTCCGGATCAATATTCCCTGAAACCACCTCGAGTGGACCGCTCCGGCCAAATCCCGAGGCGATCAACGCATCCGGATTTCCAGGCGCCACTTCATCGCCGGCAATCTGCCACCGCAGGAATTGGTCGTAGGGCATGTCCTGGTTGAACGCCCGGATCACCCAATCCCGATAGCGCCACGCGTCCGGGCGGTCCGCGTCGAGCTCAAAACCGTTGGAATCCGCATAATGCGCCAAGTCAAGCCAGTGCTGGGCCCAGCGCTCGCCGTAGGCCGAGGATGCTAACAGGCGATCCACCATTCGCAGATAAGCTCCCTGCGAGGCGTCCGACAAAAAATCACTGACCGCTGCCGACGTCGGTAAGAGGCCGGTCAGGTCGTAGGTCACGCGCCTCAGCAACTCCACCTTCGAAGCCAATCCAACGCTCTCAATCCCATGTTCCGCCAATGCCACGTCCAAAAACGCATCAATTGGATTCACCGACACCGGGGCAATCTCAGAAGTCGGTGGCAACACAACACCGAGCGGCCGGAACGCCCAATGGACGGAGTTGGACGAGGATCCTCCCTCCGCTTGTAGCCCAACAGCGTTTCCAGCAAGAATCATGCCCAGCGCCCAAAGCACCGTGCATAGCCGAGCCATGAGTTGTTCGCGTCCAACCACCCTTCTAAAAGACGCCAAGTCGCTCTTCCATGCAATGCCGTTCTCAACCGTAACGGCCTTCGATGTATTCGGCGGTCTTGGCATTCTTGGGCGTCAGGAACAACTCCTCGGTCCGGGAGTGCTCCACGACCTCGCCCATTAGCATGAAGATGCACTCGTCGCTCGATCGCCGCGCCTGCATCATATTGTGGGTCACGATCACCATGGTGTACCGCCCTTTCAAGGAGAACATCAGCTCTTCAATCGCGCGGGTCCCATCCACATCCAGCGCACTGCACGGCTCGTCCATCAAAATAATCTCCGGCTTCAGCGGCAGGAGACGCGCAATGCACAGTTTTTGTTGCTGCTCCAATTGCAACCCCACGGCCTTGTCATTAAGACGATCCTTTAAATCCGTCCAAAGCCCCACCTCCGTCAACGCCACTTCCACTGCCGCGTCCAATTCGGACTTCTTCACACCGCCCTCGCTGTGGATGCGCAACCCAAACACCACGTTTTCATACACCGATATCGGCAGCGGATTCGGCCGCTGAAACACCATGCCGATCGCCTTCCGAAGCGAGATCAAGGAAACATCCGGATCGTAGATGTTCTTATCCAAAATCCGAATTTCTCCCGTGGTCGTCACATAACCACAGCGCTCGTTCACCCGATTAAAACACCGCAGCAACGTGGTCTTGCCACAGCCGCTCGGCCCAATCAGTGAGGTGATAAGCCCTTGACGGATGTTCAAATTGACCTGCTTCAACGCCTGAAACTTCGCGTACCAGAGTGAAAGGTCGCGAGTGGTAATGCAAAATTGAGAGTCGTCGCTCATCCAAAAATCCCGTTGACGTAATCCGCAGTCCGTCTGTCCTTGGGCGAATCCCCAAAAATCACCTCTGTGGCCCCGATTTCCACCATTTCTCCATTCCAAAGAAACAGAGTCCGATCCGCCAAACGCCGGGCCTGCTGAACGAGGTTGGTCACCAAAATAATGGTCATCTCGCGCCGAAGTTCTTTCAGCACATCTTCAATCCGCATCGTCGTCACCGGGTCGATCGCTATGCTAAATTCGTCCAGACACAGAATCTCGGGTGAATGGGAAAGCGCGCGGGCGATGGTCAATCGTTGCTGCTGACCTCCGCTCAACTTGGTGCCCAGGGAATCCAATCGATCCTTAACTTCTTCCCATAGAGCCGCCTGTCGAAGGCACCGCTCCACCAGATGGTCGAGGTTCGACCGGCCGTTCATCCCGGCAGCGCGGGGCGCGAAGGCGACGTTGTCGTAAATGCTTAACGGAAGCCCCACCGGCAACGGGGCGACCATACCGATCTTTCGACGCAATCCGTACACATCGTCCACCTGATGAACATCATCGCCGTCCACGAGGATCTCACCCGTCATCCGTGAACCCGCCGTAAACTCGAGCGTCCGGTTGATTGCCCGGAGCAGAGTTGTCTTTCCCGATTGAGCAGGGCCGATCACGCCCAAGATTTCATGCGGCATGACATCAAAAGAAAACCCCCGGTGAACCTGTTTGGGTCCATACCAAGTACGAAGATCTCGGACGGAAACTTTGGGATTGGATGCCATAAGCTCTCGATGAAGGAAGCAAAACCGGTATTACCACTTTTTGCGGGAGCGCAGATAAACCCGGAAGCCGATGGCCGTCGCATTCACCAACAATACCAACCCCACAAGCACTGTCGCAATCGCGTAAGGAACTGCTTCCGGGACATTATTGGCCTGAGTCGCCACGTAGTAAAGATGCATGGATAATGCCATGCATTGGTCTTTGATGGGATGGTACAGAAACCATCCACTATCTTGGAGCGACTTCCATGTGGCGACACCGGTCAACATGACCGGTGCTGTCTCGCCGGCGGTGCGACTCACCTGCAAAATCACTCCGGTCAAAATCCCGCTGATGGAGTTGGGTAGGACAATCTTCCAAATCGTTTGCCAACGCGTCGCTCCCACGTTCCAACAAGCTTCTCGGAAGCTCCTCGGCACCGCTGCCAACGCTTCCTTGGTCGACGCGATGATGACCGGCAGCGTCATGACCGCCAGGGTCAATGCGGCCGCCAGGATGGATTTTCTTCCCTGGTTGAAATTGGCAAAATAGACGAACGCCCCCACACCGAACAACCCGTGCACAATGCTGGGGACTCCCGCCAGATTCACCACGGCCAAGTTCACCACCCGATTAAACCAATTCTCTTTGGCATACTCATTTAAATAAACCGCCGCGAGCACGCCGATCGGAGCGGAGACGGCCAGGGAAATGGCGACGATGTAGATCGTGCCCACAATGGCGGCCCAGATCCCCCCCTTCGCCCCGCCACTTCGGGGATTTTCGGTCAAAAATTCCCAGGAAATTGCCGGGGCTCCATGCACGATAATATACCCCAAAATCAACAGCAACGGGACCACAATACTCGCCGCCATAAAGGCAAAGAAACCTCGGGCAATCCACTCAGCTCGTTGTTTCTTTCGAACAAACTCGGTCTCCACGAACCGCGGCACGGCGCTCGAGGTAGAACGTTCGGTTGAATTCATTGGCGCCGCACTCCTTTCACAATCAGATCCGCCGCAAGATTCACCACGAAGGTGATGCTAAAGAGCAACACTCCGATCAGGAATAATACTTGGTAATGGGGTGAGCCTTGCGAGGTTTCGCCCAACTCCGCCGCAATCGTCGCGGTCAAGGTCCGGACCGGATCAAAAATCGAATGCGGAATTTTAACCGCGTGCCCCGTGGCCATCAACACGGCCATGGTCTCGCCGATCGCCCGGCCAACTCCCAGCAATACTGCGGCGAGCAAACCGTTGCGGCCAGCTGGAATCAACACCCTATAAATAGTCTGCCATCGCGTCGCCCCCAACGCCAAGGCGGCTTCACGGTACGTGTCGGGCACCGCTTTCAAGGCGTCTTCTCCAATGCTGACCATGATCGGTACGCTCATGAGCGCCAATAGAATGGCTGCATTGAACAAATTCACACCCACCGGGACTTGAAACACCGAAATGATCAAGGGACTCATGACCTTGAGCCCAATGAACCCCCACACCACACTTGGAATCGCCGCCAACAACTCAATCACAATCTTGAGTGTCTCCTTGAGACGACCCGTGCAAAACTCCGAGACAAAAACAGCCGCTCCCAAACCAAATGGAACCGCGATAAGCATGCCCAACACGGTGACGCTCATCGTTCCCACAATGAGTGCCCAGGCGCCGTACTTCGGTTGCACACTCGATGTCGGAATCCACTCCGAACTAAACAAAAACTGCATCCAATCCAGCTTTGACAAGAACGGCGCGCCCTCTTTGAAGACAAAGAAGAAAATTCCAAACACGAACAAGATCGCACTAAAGCCGCTGACATGGATCAGGACTTCCACCACCCGCTCGGTAACCAACGCTAGGGGACTGCGACGTGCTCGAGTCGGCTTAGGTTCGTCAGTCATTGAGTAGGATTTCGCAACCGCTTGGAACAGCAACCAATTTGACCGCTTCTGGCGGCCACCCGAAATCACCAGTTCTCATTTTTTGCAGGTTATGCCTGGGCCACCTGTAGGCGGAACTCCAAACCCACCGAGCGGCTGTCCACAGGTCGTTCGGAGACCCTCCTTGAGTTGGTTCGAGTTGATCATGAGAATTGCTGCCACAGTTCCTTGGGACTCCAGACAGATTACTTCGGCAGTGGCACGTACCCTGTTTCTGCGACGATCTTCTGGCCGGCGTCCGACAAAACCCAGTCAATGTACTTCTTTACAGTCGCCGAAGGGTCTCCTGCCGTGTAGAAGAACATGGGCCGTGCAATTGGATAAGTGTGGTCATGAGTCGAGGCAATACTCGGAGCAACAGCGGGCTCGCCCTTCTTCTTCGAGACCTTAAGCATCTTGACCGAAGGCGTCGCATATCCCATGCCCGAATATCCGATGGCATTGGGCGTCTTGCTCACCAATTCTACCACATCTTTGGATCCATTCATGTCGAGGGATCCCAACTTGAATTCATTCTTTTTGCCAACCACGGTTTCTTTGAAGTACTCATAAGTCCCCGAGTTGTTCTGGCGACTTACACGGACAATCTCGCCACCTTTGGCGCCTGGGATCGAGTCGACCCCGAGCTCTTTCCACTGAGTAATCTTCCCGTCAGCACGATAAATCTCAGCCAGTTGTTCCACGCTGATTTCATTCATCGGGTTGTCTTTGTGCACGTAAATCGACAACGCGTCGAACGCGATGATGAATTCCTTGGCTTCCAGGCCCCGCTTGGCCTTCAGTTCCTCTTTTTCCTTGGCCTCAATATGGCGGCTGCTGTTGGCAAGTTCACAGGTGCCATTGATCAATCCTTTGACCCCGACTCCTGAACCGCCTCCATTGACCTCAATTAATACAGTCTTATCCACGGCCGCGTAAGCCTCCGCCCAGGCCGCCGCCAAATTCACCATGGTATCGGATCCGATATTGGCAATGGTCGCTTTGGCACCCCCCGCCGACGAGTCGGGACCACTCTTGCCGCAACCGAGCAAGAGCAATCCCGCCGATAAACCAACGCACAGGATTCTCGAGATCGATAAGCGGTAGCCATATTCGGAAACTGGAGATGGATAATTAATCATAAGACAATTCGTTGTGGGAGTGACTAGAAAGTTTGGACTCAATCAATTTTATCCGACAAGACGGCTTCACAGATGTCGCTGATGTGTTGGTACAAATAGTTGAAAGCAAATTCGTAGGCGGCTCTGCGCACTGCCGCACTGCCTTCAACCTTGGACGGATCTGGAATCGTCCAATCCAAACACACCGCCCGAGTCGGGCTCGGGAACATCCGTTTCGCTTCACGTGACAAGCCCACGAGCACCTGAGAATATTCCAGATTGGGCACCCGATTTAATGGGCGGGAGATAGCTTTGGAGATATCAATCTCCTTCGATTTCAAAAACTCAATCGTATCAGGATCAATCGGCTTGGGGTCCACTCCCCCGCTGGCAAACACAAATTTTGGCTGTCCCAGTGAATTAGCAATGGCTTCAGCCATTTGACTCAGACAGGCATTGTCCTGGTCGACAAACACCATGCGCCAGACATCATTGCCGAGATGCTTCTGGTACTCACCGGTCAAGAAATAGAGCGCCTCCTCACAGATGTTTCGAGCCTGGTCCGACACCCGCTCAAAGCGCCGCACAATCGTCAGGAGCGGGTGCAACGCCTCGATGGGTAGCTCCTGCTTCTGCTGGGTCTGAAGAATCTCAGCCGTCGCCAGCGACTTCAACCCGTCGATCTCGTCCTCCACCAAAATGGTCCGCCGCGCTAACGCTTCATCTTCTGTCAGAAAGGATTTCACTGCGTCCCGCAGCATCGGCACGCTCATTCCAGAAATTTCCCGGACCCGCTCCATGGGCAGTGAGCATTCAAGATTGCTGAGTTTCACAATCTGCCGTGCAATGCTCTCCGCGTAGTCCCCGATGCGCTCCAGCTCCAGGTTGATTCTCAATCCGACATAAGCAAATCGCAAATGCTTGCCGGCTGGCTGATGCCGAACAATGAACTCCAAGCAGAGCTGATCAATTTCCTTCTCCAACTCGTCGATCTGCCGATCCCGCAGAATCACCGTGTATGCCAGCAAACGATTCCGCTCCAGGTAGGCACGCACACACCCATCTAAAGCGTCCGAAGCCAATGCGCCCATTACTTCCACCTTGCTCCGGATTCGATCCGCGTCCCGTTGCATCGTCAGTTCATAGTGCGTAGCCATCGTTCGAGAATAGAATGCAACAGCCGGGTTACAGGCCAGTGTTCTAAATGTTACAATTGCGTGACGATGCAAACCCTCCACTGCGATCTCACCTCGGCCTTTTCACCATCCGTCCCTCGCGTCTTTCCCAAAGAAATGCCCCAATTCAACCAACCAATTGTCGGACAACACGCCCGCCAATGTCGGTTAATCGAAAATCTCTCCCCTGGAATCGATACACGAAGCGTTCGTGATCCATCCCGAACAACTGGAGGAGAGTCGCATGGAAATCATTCACGTGCACCGGGTCGCGCACGATACTCCACCCCAATTCATCGGTCTCGCCCACGGTCTGACCTCCGCGGATCCCACCACCCGCCGCCCACAGGGTAAAGGCAAACGGATGATGATCTCGGCCGGTGTTTGCTTCGCGACCCGCTCGGTTTTCTCCCAGTGGTGTCCTGCCGAATTCCGCCCCCCAAACCACCAGGGTCGTCTCCAGCAGCCCCGTTGCTTGAGATCTTTCATCAGCGCCGCGACGGGTTGATCTGCCATGCCGGCATTAAACGCCAGCTCGTTGTCCAGGTTGCTGTGATGATCCCATGAAGCATGGTACAAATTGACAAATCGAACACCTCGCTCCACCAACCGGCGCGCCAGCAAACAATTGCGCGCAAACAATCGATACTGGCCCGGGGAACGGTGTTACTACCTCAATGAGGTCTAGTCTGAACGTATGGCTTGTATAGCTTGCAGGATTCAGTTTAGACGACTCATAAAAACCCACTCGTACACCGGATTGATCGACACTTCGGAAACTCGCCATTCGACCAC
>SXSK01000269.1 GCA_005793375.1 Verrucomicrobiales bacterium
AAGGTGTAGGCGTGCAGTTTTTCGGCGAACTGTTCCTCGGGTGAAACCGCCCGAAAAGTCGCGCTGGCGACACCCGCAAATCCAAGCCAATCTCGCCCTGCAAGAGATTCGTAAGGCTCGCGCAACACATCCCCTGTGCTCACGTCCAAGTGAAACTTCACAAACGAGCGCCCAGCCAGTCGCACATCAACCGGGAAGCGAGCACCGCCATAAGGCGCGGCGTCCAAATCCTGAACGGCATCGCCAAATGCGAAGATGAAGAAATCAGCCAGGTCCAACAGCCCGACCTCGCGCAATGCTTCGAGAACTGTTGAGGCGTTGGCATCCCAATCCCGAGTCGGCATCGGGAGTTGCTTCAAAGCGAGATCCAAGTCGCGCGTGGTGCGAGCTGTCTTCAGACGCAACTCCATCGCGTAGCCGCCTTTCAAAAGCCACGGTGATTCCGGCTTTGCAAATAGGCGGCAGAGCAGTCGGTCGAACGCGGCCTGTCGGCGCACTCGTTGGAGATCAAAGTTTTCTTCCTGTGCCAGCTGTTTCAGCCGGTCTTCCAAGGCGACCCGGAAAGCGGTCGCCGAGGCATATTTGCGAGGTGGCTTCATCTAGTATTCGCGGCAAGCATTTGCTTGAACCACAGCGGGAAATGTGCGTTGCGTCCAAGCCCAGAGATTTCCCGCGCGGTAATCACTCCACTCCGACGCCCTTCAATCAGGGCTTGCTCGACAATGTCGCGGGAGGTGGATTCTGCGCTCGCTAGATCGGCGATGCTGCGAAGCGGGCGAGTCACGGCGAATCCCTGCCGGGGTTCGACGTCTTTTTGATTTAGATTTGAGCGGTGCAGCACCAGCACGTTCGGGGTTTTGGCTGTCCGCCGAAATGCGGCTGGGACCGTCATGTGGAGTTTGGCCGGGTTCAGGTCAGAGAGTTCATGGATGCTGAGCGCGGTTTGGTGTGAGTAAACCCCTTCCGGTTTGCCCGCTCTGTTGCGTGACCAAAGGGCGTAGATGACAAGTTGTTCCTCGGACGACTGCGGGAAACGCGTCAGCCGATAGATGCCCCGTTCAACGCGCACCCAATTTCCTGATTTGACGTGATGCGCCTGGCTGCCGAGTTGGTATCCTGCGGCGGCGGCCTGCTTGGACGTGAAATAGCCTTGCTGCCCTTCAGCAATCGCGAAGAGCTCGTCGGCTGCGGTTTTGGCTGCGCTGAACACTTCACAAATATACAAGCAATTTGTATATTCGTGCAAGCCCCAGGTTGTGGGCGGTTTCGCTGAATCTTGTGCCCAAATCTCTGCGGAAAGTCGGACTTCGGAGGGCAGTGCCGGCAGGTTACTGGACGGCAGATGGATTACTGCACTACTGCACTCCAAAGCTTTGGAGATGGACCGGCTGCGGAGCCAGATTCGGGACAGAAAGATTCCTGTTCAGGGACCGTTTGGAATCGAACCGGGCGGGAAATGCCGAAAAACCGAGTGTTTCGAAGGGGAAGAAAATAAGGCTCTGCCTCGGTGATTCACTTGCACTTTACTTGCACATCTTCGTAAGTCGTTGATACTCAATGGAGCGGGTGAAGGGAATCGAATCGGTAAATCGTTGGCCTGCAATTGCCTATGTATGCCTCCTCCAGCCACTTAGCGCCTGTCTGTTTTTGACCACCTGAGCGTAAACGGGCCCCCGGAGGCAGTTTTCATGTCACTATTTGTCACTACGATTTCCCGAGTATTCCCTCATCCTCACCCACTGCGCCTCCTGCCTCCGTAAGCACCTTGGAGATCATCTGCTGGCTGATTCCCAGAAGCCCGGCTGCCGCCTTTTGGGTGCCAGCCTCGCGGATCGCCTCACGGACGAAGTGTGCCTCGATTTCCCGTGTGCGTTGTTTCAGGTCGATGGCCACGCCAGGTGGGCGGTCCAACAGGTCGGAGCAAACGAATGGTGACGGTGCCTCCGGTGCGAATCGCTCGACCGCTGCCGCCGTGATCTGGTCGTCGTCCAGAAACACCGAGAGCTGCTTTAGCACCGCCTCCAGTTCACGAATGTTCCCCGGCCACTGACGACGACACAGCGCCACGATGGCGTCTTGCGTGAGCCGCTTGCGACGGTATCCAGGTTCCGACTGCTGGAAGTGGTCATTGATGCGATCCAGAAGCGCCCTGGCGATCAGCTCGATGTCGGATGGTCGACCTCGCAAGGGTGGCAGTCGCAGGCTCACCGCACCGAGGCGGTAAAGCAGGTCTTCGCGGAAGGCGCCCACGCGAACGCCGTCTTGGAGGTCACGGTTGGTAGCCGCAATGACGCGCACGTCGACTTTGACCTGCTCGGATTGCTTTCCGACACCCACAGGTTGGATCATGCGGATGCACGGCCCCTCCTTGGTCAAAGGTTGAAGCGCACGCAGGAGCTTTGCCTGATTGGCCGGACTCAACTCCCCAACCTCGTCCAGGAACAGGGTGCCACCGTCGGCGCGTTCAAACGCACCTTGGCGCTTCTGCTTCGCGCCGGTGAAGGCACCAGGCAAGCTGCCAAACAGCTCGCTCTCGAAGAGGGTTTCCGGGATCGCAGCGCAGTTGATCGCGACAAAGGGGTTGCCGGCCTTGCCTCGTGGACTGGCAGAATGGATGGCTGAGGCGAAAAGTTCCTTGCCGGTGCCGCTCTCGCCGAGGATGAGCACATCGACGTCCCGCTTGGAGATGCGATCCGCCATGGCGATGGCGTCGGTCATTTCAAGGCTCTTGCCCACCAGTGCCCCGAAGGATTCGTGTGGTTGTCGCGTGAGCGGCTGGAACCCTTGCACGCGGGCATCGGAGATGCGCAGGCGATCCCCGATGCTGCTCATGACAAGATCTACCGGGATCTTCTCTTCAACCACGCCCAATGCTGCCTTGTGGTAGCGCAGGAAGGTCGCCGGAAACCGCGTTTTGCCCAGCAGCAGCAGGCTCGCAACCATCGCATGCGTCCCCGGCGTTAGGTAGAGCATGAGATCCGTCTCCTCCGTCACGTGGGCCTCCAGGAAACGGTTCGAGGCGTTCAGAACCTCATCGAACGAGAACTGATCCTTCAACGCCAGGGAGTGGATGGTGATCCGCCCCTCGTAGATTTGGTCGAGCTTCTTGGTCTGGCTTTCGTCCCAGTGGGAAAGCGCATAGACCTTATCGAACCGACTGTCGCCGAGCAGTTCGATGAGGTGACCTCGGTCCCGTGAAAGGCCGGGCTCCCGTCCCGCGACCCGTCTCACGTAGCCCTTCAGCTCCCAGTCGTTGAAGATCGCGCTGGCGGTGGCGGCGCGGTTAGAGGAGGTGGCTGGGCAGGCGGCGCGGTGGGTATTTCTAGCCGGGTTCTGGTGCACAGTGTTCACGGCGATGCTTGGCGTGTGGCAAGGCGTGCCGCAGATTTTCGCTGATCTGGCGGGGGCCTGGGGCGGAGCGGAGTGGGAGTCAGGCACGCGGCGCGGGCGGCGGGTCGAGCTGGGGGCGCTGGCGTTACTGTCGGGCCCGCCGCTGGTGTTGCTGGTGTTCCAGCAGCCGGTGACGGTGGTGGTGGCTTTTTCGATCACGGGCGCACTCGTGATGCCGTTCATCGCGGGCACGCTGCTGTATCTGAACAACCGGCGAGACTGGATGGGGCCGCTGGCGAACGGCTGGCGCGGCAATGTGGTGCTGGGCGCAGGCCTGGCGGTGTTCGGCGCGGTGTGCGTGGTCGAGGTGATGAAGGTGCTAGGACGGTAGGACCCGGAAAAGTGGGAAATCGGGAAATCGGGAAAGTGGGCAATCGGGGAAGGAGTGGGCGCGGTCCCCGCGTGGTGCCGTACTCTCCGAAAACTCGAATGAGGTTGATGACACGAAAAGGAAGGAGGGGAAAACAAGTCCGGACAAGTGGACTGTGCTACAAAAATCCCTGGAGCAATGATACCGCATATTTGACCGCTACTTGTAATCAGCGCTGATCCAACCTGATCGTACCGAAAGTAGAGCTACTCTGTTACTTGATAGCGCCACAATCGCAGCTGATTGGTGGGAGATCGGGCCGCTATAATCGTGTCACCGAGGTTTTGTGCTACTCCAGGAAAATATCCGGACTGGCGTGACCACCTGCGTCCCACCCAAGCTTTCAACGCTGGTGGCAGAAAGGCTGGAGATCGCCTCCGGAGCCGTGACTTCGCCGATGAGCTGAAACGAAGCGGGCACGCCTTGACCCCCAAGATCGATTTTCCATCGTTCGATTCGCAGTTTACCACTTTTCCGCACCACTGCCACAACTTCAAGTCCTGTGGCACGTTTATTGTCCGCGGACCAAAACTCTCGCAGCTTGATGAGCGTCGCCTTGGTAGCCGGACCGCTGATGATCTCAGCTCCCTTGGAGACTTGCAGTTCAACGTCGCCGCCGTTGTCAAACATCCAAAGCGACAATCGCAGATTGCCGTCTGCAATTAATTGTAGGCCGCTATCGCCAGGTCATGTTGGTTGCCGTTTTTCGTCAGTACAGGGGTCTCAAATAGTGAACCATCAGGCATCAGATCCCAATACGAATAGACCCGATTGTCGGGCTTTGCGATCACGCTAAGCATTTGCCCAGTTGGCTGGTGCGGGTTGGGTGTAAAGGCCATCTCCCCAATGACGGCCCCTGTGATATTTGCGACTCGGTTGACAGAAAACGCCATAAACGGAAAAAGGTTTTATCGAGAATCGAGGGCAGAAAATTGCTTTTGTTTATCGGTGCCTTGGAACGCTGCTAAACATTTAGCTCCCACGGGTGAAGCCGGACGTTATCGTCCGATCCGATGCCCCCAAGTGCATTCATATCATCATCCACCTGCACCGCAACCGCCGCTTCCGCAAGGGAACCCCAGCCATCGCGGCCTCGGCCAAAAATTGTCACAACCTCTCCCCGTGGGGAGTTGTGTGAACGTTTCTTCGAGACTCTCACGCTGCGCCAGTTCGCACAACGACAATCGATTCTTATATCGGTTGGATTTATCAACTAGCCAAACTCCAGCATCGTTCCCCGGATCAGATCACCAGTCGCTATTGGCGCATTCACGTCGGATTTCCATCCCGCAGGCTTGCTCAAGCCCGGGCGTATTGCTGAGGCGAGTCAATCCAAGCCGAGAAGCGTTCTCTTTCCCGCCGAGTCAATCTTCACAACCCTCATCTTGGAACTCTTGGGCGTCAGAAATCCGAGACGCCGCTTGTAAACCTTCTGTTCCGAAAACCACACATCTTTCCCGAACACCGCTACGCCAACCGGGATCCCGTCCTCTGCCGAAGTTGTGGGGATAGAGGCGTTACCTAGGTGACCCACCTTCCACGTTTCGGCATAGTGCAGGTAGCTATCCGGGTCCACGGCGTCCGTGTTGATCCAGCCTTGCGCCTCGTCGGCATAGCCAATGTTTCCATAGGCAAAGAGCGGAAAATCGGGGCCGCAGATCGCCCGCAACTCGCCCAGTGGTTTGGCCAGCGTGTGGGCCGGTCCGCAGTTCACGCCCAGGGCATTCACCCCCAGCGGCATCAACATTCCAGCGGCTACCGCCACTGACTCGCCAGACAGGATTCGGCCTTCGCGATCGCACACAAAACTGACCCAGGTGGGCCAGCCGGTGATCGTCGCCAGTCTGGCCGCGATGACGGCTTCCCGATTTGAATTCATCGTCTCGATCAACAGCAGGTCAACGCCCGCTTCCACGAGATGCTGGATGCGCTCGGATTGCTCGGCGCGGCATTCGTCATCGGTCGGCACCAGGTCGGGGCGATAACAATCTTCCAGTGGGGCCACCGAGCCGGCCACTTGGGCAAGTCGACCAAATTCAGCCACCGCCTCTTGGGCGGTCGCCACCGCGCACCTGATCAATTCGCGCGCGGCGATCGGTGCGAAAGGTGTTAGTGGTGATGATGTCCGCGCCGGCGTTCAAATAGTCCACATGAATCTGGCGCAACACATTCAACCCGGTGTCATTGGTGAGCGCATTGGCTGACCACATTGGCAAACCGGTGTCCACACCGCGCCGGTTCAATTCTGTGCCGGTTGCGCCATCAAGCAAGAGAAGCCTGCTTTTAACTATCATGGGCTGTGCTTCGTATGACTCTTTCAGAAGAAATCAGAAATCAGAAATCGGAAACAAACGTTCCAAGAGTTATTAGCCTGGTTCTCTGATACGTGGCCAAGATAAGGGATATGTGCACTCTGGTGTTTTGCGCGGCGATCTTGATTTGCAGTCATTCGCGGGTGCGCCACTCTCTACTATTAGTGTGTTGGTATTTCACTGCTAAGGAGAACAGCATATTACTTCCTTATCATCTTGAGGTTCGCTTCGGCGAACGCCTTGCCCATCTGCGCAAAGATCTTCGCGCTGCCGAAGTAGTGGTAGCCGCCGTTGGAAGCGCCTTTGAGGGCTTCACGGTCTTTGGGCGAGAGGACTTCCTCCAGGGCGAGGTCGAGCGTCTCCTGGTCGGCTTTGGTGATTCCCTCAATCCGCACATCCATCGCTGCATAATGTTCCGGCGATTTCGGATCGTATTGGTCGTTGGCGTAGGCTGCCAATACGTTCTTTCCCTTCTTCAAATGTTTGATCTGGTCTTGTTTGAGGACGATGGAACCGTATTGCGGCTTGTCCTGCCACCAGATGTAGGTGTGGATCTTGTGTCCGTTCAGGTAAACATGGAACCCCTGTCGCGCCAAAATTGCGATGCGATACGACTCGTAGTTGAGGTCTTCGACTTCAAAAGTGGTGCGCATCAGCAGGAATTCGCCCTCTCCCCAGGTTGAGGGGAATTTGTCCAAGGTGACTCCGCTGTGTTTCCAGACGCCCTTTCCGATGGGGGCCTTGCCTTCGGTCCATTTGCTGTCATCGAAGTCGGGCATGTACCATTTCTCC
>SXSK01000270.1 GCA_005793375.1 Verrucomicrobiales bacterium
AACCGCGATACGGATTCAGACTGAACGTGAAGGGAATATCTGGGCTGTCATTTTTGGCGAGGGCCGACTGGGATTGGTCATCGATGAATTGGGTGCGGGGGAGAGGTTCCAGGGCAGGATCGAGATCCGAGTCTGGGTCGGTCTCCCGGTGAGTGGCCTCGAAACGGTTGGGTGGGTTGTAACCGGCGCCCCGGTGGAAAGCGCCAGCACGGGGATCGCCAGGAGTTCCGTGTGGGTTCAACCGGGCCTCCACTCGTCGAAGAGTTTCTCCCAGGAACGCCGGAAGGGGTACCGGAATAGGAGTTGACGAAACATCGTTTGGACCTCGTTGCGACTCGCTTTGACACGCCACGTGGGGTCGAGGGGATTGGCCCCACGCAGACGTTCGAGTGTGCGTGCCCCAATGAGCAGCGGGAGACCGCAGGCCAGACGAACCCGCGCGGGCCATCGAGGAAGGGTGCATGTATATATCCACCCTGCGGCCAGGTGCGCTTCAGCACTCTCCAATAACTCGTAGTAAAGCGGTCGAAGTCGCGTCCAAGTCTTGAGATCCAGCAATTCTCGAGGCTCGATCCCATGAGCCTTCAATCGATCTGCCGGGAGATAACACCGGCCCTGAAGTAGATCGCGAGGAAGATCCCTCAGGATATTGACCCACTGAAGTCCCTTGCCGAATCGGACCGCATTTTCCATCAACGTTGCCGGGTCGAGGTTGGCTTCGGAATAGAGATGCGACTGGCACATTTCAGTCCAGAATTCTCCCACGCACCCGGCGACCCGGTATGTATAATCGTCGAGCGCTTCCAAGTCGGAGAGAGCGACCGGATTAGAAATGGTCGCCTGGGCGAAGCGTTGCAGATCCAATTCCTGACCGCTGGTGATAATCAGGAGAACTTTTCGGATGAGGAATTGATCTTCTTCGCTGAAGGATTCGAGAATTCTGAATGCCTCATGAACCCGTTGGAGCAGCACTCGTTCGGCGGTGGTGGCTTGGGCATCGCCTTGTGCCTGGGCGAAGCGATCGAAGTCCGGGGTGGGCGCGGCTGGATTCAAAATGCGCTGTCGGAGGGCCCCGAGGGCGTCGAGGCGATCAGCGACGGGGACCAGGGTGGTATCGGCAATGGTGTCGGTGGTCCGTGCGAGCAAGTACGCCAGGCTGATCTGCCGGCGAACCGGCTGGGGCAGGATTCGGAGCGTGAGATAAAACGACCGCGAGACATCGCGAAGCAGCGCCTTCAACAAGTCCGCGTTGTCTGAGGTCAAAGGGGGCATAAAGAAACTCGGCGTTGCCAACGAGGATTCGGATGAAGTGCTGACAAGGTCTCGAGATCGGAAACTGGCTGATCCCCCAGTGGACATCCCGGAAATCCGATGCCGCGCGCCAGCCTTGTCGCGTGGATTCCCTTTAACAAATGGGGAGTCGCGGCGATGGTTGGGCGGGATGTCGGTGGATCAGAGCGAGAGGCGTGGTTGGCGCAGGGCGCGGCTGACGTCGTCGCTGAAGCTTCCGATGCGGGCACGCCGCCGTTCCATGATTTCTTTATCGAGTTGTTCATCGAAGGGAACGGGATATTTACCGTCGTAGCAGGCCATGCAAAAGGACGACTCGGGAAGTCCTGTGGCACGCACCATGCCGGTTTGGGAAAGATAACCGAGGGAATCGGCCTTCAAGTAATTTCGGATTTCCTCCAGCGTGTTCTTCACCGCCAGGAGCTTGTTTCGATCTGGGAAATCGATGCCGTAGACACAGGGATTCTTGTGCGGCGGGCAACTGACCAAGACGTGCACCTCTTTGGCACCGGCGTCTTTGAGCGTCATGACTCGGGCTCGGCTGGTGGTGCCGCGGACTATGGAGTCATCCACGATGATGACGCGTTTGCCGGTGACTAGATCCTTGATGAGGTTCAGCTTCACCTTCACCGCGAGGTCGCGGATACCTTGGGTGGGTTGCAGGAAGCTGCGACCGACATAATGGTTTCGGACGAACGCCATCTCGTAGGGGATGCCGCTTTCCAACGAGTATCCCAGGGCCGCACAATTTCCAGAATCGGGCACTGGCACGACGATGTCTGCCTGGATGGGATGTTCACGGGCCAGTTCTCGTCCCATTTCGACGCGGACCTTATAGACGTTCCGCCCGGCGATGGTGGAATCCGGCCGGGCAAAGTACACGTACTCAAAGATGCAAAAAGCTCGGGTCTTTTGCTCGGGGAACGCGTCGAGGGATCGAAGTCCGTTTTCGTCGATGATCACAATTTCGCCGGGGCGGACGTCGCGAACGAATTCGGCTTCGATGAGATCGAAAGCGCAGGTTTCGCTGGCGAGGACCCAGCTCCCGGTGGGCATTCGGCCCAGGCTGAGCGGGCGGAACCCGTGGGGATCTCGGACGCCGATCAGTTCCCGTTCAGTCATGATGACGAGGGAGAAGGCGCCTTCGATGCGGCGGATGGCTTCGACGAGGACGCTATCGGTGCCATCGCGTGACGGTTGAGCCAGGAGATGGACGATGATTTCGCTATCGACCGTGGTTTGAAAGATGGAGCCCTTGGCTTCGAGTTCCTCCCGGAGTTGAGAGGCGTTGGTGAGGTTGCCGTTGTGAGCAATGGCCAATCTGCCTTTGGCACAATCCGCGGTGAGCGGTTGCGCGTTGTTGATGGTGGATGCGCCGGTGGTGGAATAGCGCGTGTGGCCAACGGCAATGTAGCCGTGGAGATTGCGCATCACCTCAGGGGTGAACACATCTTTCACCAGGCCCATGCCCCGGTGTACAAAAAGCTTTTTGCCATCGCTGGTGGCGATGCCGGCGCTTTCTTGTCCGCGATGTTGAAGTGCGTAGTTCCCGTAGTAGGCCATCTCGGCAGCATTGGTCTGCCCGTAAATGCCAAAGACGCCGCAGTAGTGTTTCGGATAGTGTGGCACGCCGACCGAATTCAGTAGTCCAGGAGCAGAAAACGGAAGGGAATTCTCCGAAAACCGTCATCCCCTTCTCCATGAGGGCGTTTTGATTAAGCAATGCTTGACTCTTTGTCATTGAATCCTTGGGCGAGACTAGCGAAGCATCTCGATTAGTTCCTGATCCAATTGTGCCCTGAATTCCCATGAGTTACCGAAATATTCCATGCATCGTTCGCGCCACGACATCCGCAGTGTTGGGTGTGATCGTCCTCGGCTTGGTTCCGCAAACGCTTCGGCCGGGTCCAAAGTTGCATCTGTTTGAGAGACAAGAGCTGAGCAATGAATTCTGGAGCGAAGGCGCGGCGTTTGGCGACATCAATCGCGATGGCAAGCAAGATGTGGTTGCCGGGCCATTCTGGTACCAGGGCCCGGATTTCAAGACCCGCCATGCGTTCATGGCGGACGACCGCGTCTCCAAGAGCAAGAAGGCCGGGAACGAAGTGACCTTTCGGGGGTTCAAGGGAGCCCTGGGCAATGAGAATGAATACAGCGCGAATTTCCTTGCCTTCACCCACGATTTCAACCGAGACGGGTGGACGGATATTCTGGTCCTGGGTTTTCCTGGAGAAAACTCCTGGTGGTTCGAGAACCCAGGTAAAGGTTTAAAGAAAGGGGGGCATTGGGCACGGCACGTGGCCTTGGACGTGACGGATAATGAGTCGCCTCATTTCACCGATATTACCGGGGATGGAATTCCTGAAATCGTGTGCTCTAGCAAAGGGTATTACGGGTACGCGGCGATCGATCCAAAGAATCCGACCTCACCGTTTCACTGGCACTCGGTGTCTCCCAACAACAAATACCACAAGTTCACCCACGGCTTGGGGGTTGGGGACGTGAATGGGGACGGGCGCAAGGATCTGCTGGAGAAGAATGGTTGGTGGGAGCAGCCCGTTTCATTGGCTGGAGAACCGATTTGGGTGCACCACAAATGGGCCTTTGGGACAGGTGGGGCTCAAATGCATGCCTACGACGTGAACGGGGACGGCCTCAACGACGTGATCAGCAGTCTCTCGGCGCATGGATTTGGGCTGGCTTGGTATGAGCAGTACCGGGAGTCGGGTGAAATCAAGTTCCGGGAGCACATTTTCATGAACAAGGAGCCATCGGAAAACCGTTATGGCGTCAAGTTCTCCCAGCTGCACGCCATCGACTTGGTCGATATGAACGGCGATGGACTGAAGGACATTGTTACGGGGAAACGGTTTTGGGCACACGGACCCACCGGGGATCCGGAGCCGAATGCGGCGCCGGTTCTTTACTGGTTTGAATTGGTTCGCGGCAAGGATAAGTCTGTGGATTGGGTGCCCCACCTGATCGACGACAATTCCGGCACCGGCACCCAGGTGATGGCGTTTGATTACAACAAAGACCGACTCCCGGACGTCCTCGTGGGTAACAAGCACGGTGTTTATGTCTTCACACATAAGGCTAAGTCAGCCCGCAAGTCCGAGATTGAAGCGGCGCGGCCAAAGCCCATCACCAGATAGCAGGGCAGTTTCAAGATTTCGACTTTAAGGAGGCAGGTGAAACAAAAGGCGGTATAAAACTGGACAAAAGGCGCTGACTTTATTTAACTGCCGGCATGTCCGAGCCTATTACGCTACCCGAGCACGAGCAACAAACGG
>SXSK01000271.1 GCA_005793375.1 Verrucomicrobiales bacterium
AGGCTCCTCACCAACAGGTCCGAAACATGCGCGCAGATCCCTGTCCCGCTCTTCAGCCGAAGGTCGCCACGAACTGTTCAAGATTTACTACACCCCAATGCGGACTCCTTGAAACCCATTGGGGTGGTAACACCGTTCGCGGTGCCTAATTCCCGTCCGTTGGTTGAGACAAATGGTTTGGTTGTGGCTTTTGGGCTGGGTGTGCGCCGAAAGGTTAGCATCGGGCAGTGTGACAATTGGCTGGAACGCGAGTCCGGATCCCAGCGTGATTGGTTACAAGATTTATTATGGGACGGAAAGTCGCAACCCCGCGGCATGGGTGGATGTCGGGAATCAGCTGATGGGTTCGGTTGAAGGGTTGACGGCTGGAACGACCTACTTCTTTGCGGTGACAGCTTATGCGGGCAGCGGCCTGGAAAGCGATTTTTCAGCTGAAGTGAGCACTACCTTGGCGGGGACCGACCCTCCCAGTGTCTCCCTGGTAGCTCCCGTCACGGGCTCGAGCTTTTTAGCGCCAGCAAGTCTAGGGTTGGTGGCATCGGTCACGCCGAATGGTCGGGTCATTCAGCGGGTACGGTTTCTTCAGAATGGCTTGTTGATTGGGGAGGTAGCGACGTCGCCATACACTTTCACGTGGAACAATGTCGCGGCGGGCAACTATCGACTCCAAGCGGAAGTCGTTTTCGATGGGGGGCAGACGGTGGTTTCGGCCAGCAGTTCGGTCACCGTCAATGCCGCATCGACGTCGCCAACCATAGCGATGGCGAGTTCGTTATCCGAAACGCTTTTTGAAGCTCCAGCGAATGTTCCCCTGGCGGCGCTGGTGGTTGCAGCTGGGCGCACGATCCATCGGGTCCACTTTTACAATGGATCGACTTACCTCGGTGCAGACACGACACAGCCTTACACGTTCGTTTGGACCGGAGTTCCAGAAGGGACGTATTGGGTGAGTGCTCGAATGTTGTATGGTAAATCCAGCGTGTTGGGGTCGGCGTCTGTCCGAGTTTCGGTGGTTCGATCGCTTCCCCCGCCGCCAGTTGCTCCAACTGTCTCGTTGGTCTCGAATGTGGCGGGGTCCACGGTGACGGCGCCCTATTCCACCGAACTGGTCGCGTCGGTGGTGGCCAATGGGCATATTATTTCCAAGGTGCAGTTTTACGACGGGTTGACTCTACTGGGTGAGGATGCTTCCGCCCCCTATGAGTTCTCTTGGGTCGAGGTCGCGGTGGGTGAGCATAGCGTGGTGGCGAGAGTCGTCTATGCGACCAATGCTACTTTGGATTCAGAATCCGTCCAATTCTGGGTGGAGCCTCCACCCCCAACCGTTGTTTGGCAGGGGCCCCTAGATGGCTCGAGTTACTCCAAGATCACCCCCCTACAACTGGGTGCCAACGTGACTTCGAACGGTCATGAAATCAGTCGAGTTGACTTCTATTCGGGAGAAAGCCTCCTGGGCTCCGATTCCTCGGAACCTTACAGCCTGAGTTGGGCTGGGAACATCCTGGGGGTCCAAGCGATGCGAGCGTTGGCGATTTATGGCAATTCACGGGTTGCCGAATCTACCATAGCGACCATCACGATGGGTGAATTGACTCCGCCTTGGCTGACAGGGGACATTGGAAGTGTGGGGGTGAGTGGTCGCGTGAGTCTTACTGGGGGGGTGCAGGTTGTGGAAGGTGCTGGCGTCATCTTTGGTACGAGCGACGCGTTTCATTTCCTCTATCAGACATTGAGTGGGGATGGGGAGATTCGCGTCCGATTGAACTCGACGCAATTCTCGGAATCTGGGGGGAGTATTGGCGTCATGATTCGCGACAACCTGACCAGCGGCTCGAAACACGCGTTCCTGGGCATTTTACCGTCAGGAACCTTGCGGTGGCAACGTCGCACGGATCCTGCAGGGGCAACGTGGATCGGGCACTATGGAAGCGCGATCCCTCCTTCAATTCGGCTGCGGCTGGTGCGAACTGGGAGCCTGCTAACAGGTTACAGTTCGGTCAATGGCCAAGACTGGACCGCAGTTAACTCCCGTCAAATCGAGATGACGGCCAACGTATTTGTCGGATTGGCCGTTGCTTCGGGCAGTAATGCGACCCTGAGTCGGGCGGTGTTCTCAGAACTGACAGTGGTCCCATAGTTTCCAGACCGTTTGCCTATGAATCGAATTTTAAACCATGTCTGTTGGGCCGTGCTGATTGTGATGTATGGCGGATGGATTCGAGCGGCTGAATCCAGCAAGGGTTCTGGGGCTGCCGGCATGGTTTTAGATGACGTGTTCGCCAGCCCAATCTCCGCTCTGGAACTGGAGGCTCTGCGGACGATTGGTTCGGTCGGTTTGTCCTATTCGGTGGCCACTGATGACGATTTGGACGAAATTGTCGGCGAAATTTCGACTTATTCCTTTCGACGCGATGCGACCCAAATCGTGCGACTGGGATGCTGGGGAGACGGTACATTGCACGCGCACCTGATGGATCGATGGATGATGTTGCAGCCGGTGGAAGTGCTGGAATGGTTCGATGGGCTTCGACCTGAGGAGAAAACCTCGACATTGATAAAGCAGGTGGGTATCGCAGGGATCCATGTGAATTCCCGATGGGCTGTGGAATGGTTGGTTTCAAGACATCAAGCCGGAGAGACAACCAACGAAGACTGGTTGACCCAGTTGTATGAAGCGACACGGTTCGAGCCTAGGCGGGTCGCCGAGTTGGCCCTCGAATTGCAGGAAGGCGCTGAACGCGACGCTTTGGTAGAACATGCAGTCCAGGAGTGGGCGGGCAGAGAACCGAGTGCTGTGGACATTTGGGTCCGTGGGTTCGAAGAGAGCCCTTTGAAGCAGCGGTTGATCGCTGCGCAAGTGTTGGGTATGGCGGCCCTGGACATACTTCAAGCAACCACGATGGCGGCGACACGATTGAATCCGGGCTCTTTACAAAACCGTGTGGTCATCTCACTGGTGCAGCGTTGGGCTCAGAACGCCCCAATGGCAGCGGGTGCCTGGGTTTTGGCATTTGAAAATTCGACGCTCCGAAAACTCGCAGTGGGTCAGCTCTTGGAGCAGTGGAAGCTGATGGATCCAGACTCTTCGGCTCGGTGGGCTCTTATCCATACACCTCTAAGCCACTGACTGTGCCCCGAGTCTGTGGCGTTAGCGATCCATCGGTTCGGCAATCAGATCGTAATCGGTGTGACCGATGATCCGAACATGGGCGAAATTCCCTGCAGGTAATTCCTCTCGAATGTAGATTCTGCCGTCGATATCCGGCGCATCCGCTTCGCCTCGTGCCACCGAGTAAAGATGGCGCTTGGACAGGCGGGTCTTGCTGGTTTCAGTTTGGCGAATCAGGCCGTGTTCCCAGGAACTAACTTGAGCCTTTTGCAAGGCTGAAGCGGAGGCCCGTCCCTCAACGAGAACCTTCATCGTCTTGCCAACGAAGGACTCGGCCACAGCCACAGCCACCTCATGCTGGGCGGCCATTGCCCGTGTGCGGCGATCTTGGCGCGTTTTGGCGGCCAACTGACTCTCCATTTTTCCTGCCACCGTGCCATCTTCCTGAGAGTAAGCAAAAATTCCCAGCCGTTCAAACCGAGTCTCGCGTATGAACTCCAGCAACGTCTCCACGTGAGCCTCGGTTTCACCGGGAAATCCCACGATAAAGGTCGTTCGCAAGGCAATTCCTGGAATACCAGCCCGTATGCTACGGATTAAGTCGCGGATGTATTGGCCGGTGGTTTCGCGGCGCATCCGCTGAAGCAGATCGTCATGGATGTGCTGGAGCGGCATGTCGACATAACGGGCGACTTTCTGGCTGCGGGTGATGGTTTGAATCAATGAATCCGTCCAATGCGCCGGATGGGTGTAAAGCAGCCGAATCCAAAAATCGCCTGGGATGGCATTGAGTTCCTCAAGCAAGGTGCCGAGAGTGGTGGCATCTGATGCCAATGCTCGAGTGGCGGCGTTAAACTTTTCCGGCGAGGAGATGGCCCGCGTATGGTTAGGACGCAAATCGAGTCCGTAGTACGTCGAATCTTGAGAAATGAGGTTCAACTCTTTGACACCCTCGCTCACGAGCGCCTTGGCCTCGGCGACAATGTCCGACTGAACACGGCTTCGGTGTGAACCCCGCATGCGGGGGATGATGCAAAAACTGCATGGATGGTTGCAGCCTTCCGCGATCTTGACATAGGCGAAGTGTTTGGGCGTCAACCGAAACCGGGGGGTGTCAAATTGAGGAATGTAGTTGGGTCGGGTATGGACATTGAGGATGGGGCTTGAGTGGCTTTCGGGCTTCGTGGTGAGGACCGTTCTAGTTTTGCCGAACTGCTGCGTGCCTCGGAGGTCCGGCTCATGGCTGTGAGGGACGTCACCCCTTTTTTCATCCACGGCTGCGAGTCGAGCTTTGACACTCGATTTCTTAGGCCTGGGCGTGGCGCCGTAATTCGCGATCATATCCGACCGCCTTTGGATAGCCTCTTCAATGATCCCTCCCACTTGTTCCACTTGGTCGATTCCCATGAAGACATCCACCTCCGGCATTAGTTTGGGAAGTTCCTCGCGAAATCGTTGAGGAAGGCATCCTGCGACGATAACTGCCTGGCCGGGCTTGTTTTGACGACGCAACTCAGTGGATTCCAGGATCGCGTCGACGCTTTCCTCTTGGGCGGCATCAATAAACGAGCAGGTGTTGACAATCACCGCATCGGCCATGGTGGGATCGTTCACTATTTCAATCCCCGCTTTCAGGAGCGATCCCAGCATAATTTCGGCATCGACCAGATTCTTGGCGCAGCCGAGGGAGATGAGGCCCACTCGGCGCGAGGATGACTTTTTTTTGCTGGTGGTCGTAGAGTCGGTCACAGGAAGAGGACACTAGTCTGCTCTTATGGGCTTGGGCAATCTCGGACGCTGGACCAATGATGCGGTAGCCAGGTATTTCTACGGACAAGCCTGAATAACGTGGCAACTCTATTTTGTTGGGGATGGACAAGAAATGGCTAGCGTGCGACAAAAGGGAGGAAGCGCGAGGCAAGATTTGGGTAGAAGTTAAAAACAGTTAGCAAATCTTGGCAAAACAAGTTCAACAAACAACGACTAGATCTGGTATGAACAACCCCGATTCCATGCTGCAGACTTTGGTAAAATCACCGCTGTATCAGGCGTACGAGAAGGCGTTTGGCGATGCGACGGGATTGCCGTTGACGTTGCGTAGTCCGCACGCCTGGGAAGTGGCGCACGCTCGAAACCACCACAAGAACCCCTTCTGTACGTTTATGGCCAAGCAGAGCCGGACCTGTGCGGCGTGCCTTCGTGTCCAGCAAGAATTGTCTGAGAACGCGCAGACCGAGCCCTACACGACCACCTGTTTTGCAGGACTATGTGACAGTGCCGTACCGGTGAGGTTGGGCGACCAGATCCTGGGTTTTTTGCAGACGGGGCAAGTCATGTTGCGTAAGCCCTCTGAAGCGCAGTTCAATCGGTTGGAAGAGCAACTGAACGAATGGAAGATTCCGCACGCGACGGAAGAATTGCGGGCGGCGTGGTTGCAGTCGCCAGTAATGAACAAGAAAGGGTATGATGCCGCTCTGGGTTTAGTGAAGGTTTTTGCTGAGCATTTGTCGATAGCTAGCAACCAGTTGGCCATCCGGGCGGAGAACACGGAACCGCCGGCGATCAAACGGGCTCGAGTGTTCATCCAGGAGCATCTTGGGGAGCGGTTGTCGCTCAGCATGGTAGCCGGAGCCCTGCATATGAGCACATTTTACTTCTGCAAGATGTTCCGAAAGAGCACGGGTCTCAATTTTACTGACTTTGTGGCTCGGGAACGGATCGAGCGGGCCAAGAATCTGCTGCTGAACCAAAATCTTCGCGTGAGTGAGATTGCTTACGAGATTGGATTCCAATCATTGACTCACTTCAATCGGATCTTTCGGCGCATTGTCGGGCGTACGCCCACGGAGTTCCGCGGCCGCAATGTCACCGGTTGACTGGTTCCGGACGTCGGGGTTTGAGTTGGCAATGAAACTCCGGATAGTGATGTCCGGAATTGCCATGTTGGAATCCTTGGATCATCCTCTTGGCGCACCACAATGGCGCGTTAACTCATCACACTCAATATGGCTCTGAGACTTGGGGATATTGCCCCTGATTTTACGGCGGACACCACGGAAGGTTTGATTCGATTTCACGAATGGCTGGGGAATTCGTGGGGAGTCCTATTCTCACATCCCGCTGACTACACTCCGGTTTGCACGACAGAACTCGGTACTTTGGCAAAGCTCAAGGCCGAGTTTGCCGGGCGAAACGTCCAGGTGGCAGCAATCAGTGTGGATCCCATCGAAGCGCATCGAGGCTGGGTGGGTGACATCAATGAGACTCAGTGCACGAGCGTCAATTTTCCCATCATCGCCGATCCTGAGCGCAAGGTGGCCATGTTGTACGACATGATCCATCCCAACGCCGACGATAAGTTCACGGTGCGGTCGGTTTTCATCATTGGTCCCGACAAGAAGGTCAAACTGATGATTACCTACCCGGCATCTACAGGTCGGAACTTTGTTGAGTTGTTACGCGTATTGGATTCTCTCCAATTGACGGCGAAGTATCGTGTGGCCACTCCAGCCGACTGGAAAGACGGCGATGATTGTATCATTACGCCTGCTGTCAAAGACGACGAAGCCGTCACGCTGTTTCCGAAGGGGATTCGAAAGGTTAAGCCGTACCTGCGGTACACACCGCAGCCGAATCGCTAAAAGCGCGGGCAGACCGCGCTCGATTTGACCTGCAAACGCCAGTTGCCCGCCACCGATCTAACGCAAGATCTTGGCGCCGAAGTCGTTTGCTTGGTTGGCACACCACGGGCAATGCTGGGGAAACAGCGACATCGAACTGCCGCGCTCTCACCAGGGTGCTCACCAAGCCCGCTCGATACTCCGGCGCTGCCAAAGGAATTCGAACATGTTGCCCTCGTGGGGTTGATCCCACGAAATTTTCATCGTGGATATCGGTCCGATATTGAGTCGGTCGATATCGGAGAAGGCTTCCAGTTGTTCGATGAATCCCTGGTCTTTGGTGATGGCGGAGCAGGCAAGGGTGTAGCCGATTTTAGAGAGCATCTCGCTTTGGGGGCAGGTGACGACGCTCGCAAACGGGCAAAGATACTCTCGATTGGCCAATGGATGGGCGAAGGAATCGCAACGCACGATGGTCGGCCGCATGTAGGTTCCACCCTCGAACACTACCTTGCGTGGTCCTTGGCGATATTTTGCCGTGACATCTTCCACGCCGGGTACCTTAAGTCCGTCCTCAATCTGGGTGTCGATGAAATCAGCCATCTTGGGATTGGCGAACCCTGAAAGCCGGGCGGATTCGTCGTCGGGTCTTGTGGGAACGAACGGCCCGAGCTTTTGAGCCAGCGCGTCGGCGATTTCCGCCGCATACTTCGAGACTACCACGGCACTGGCGTTGATGCATGATCGCCCACCGTTGTCACTGATGGCACCAGCGATCGTATCGATGTACTCAGGCCAGTTCTCGATGCAATCATCGCCGATTAGAAACTTACTCCACCCTGGCCCGTGAACCTCGATGGCCGGGTTGTTGGCGTACTGATCGGTGGTGCTCTTGTCACCAAAGATCAACGCGCGGCCGCAGCTGTTTAAGATGGTGGCGGCGCCGTCGTGATCGGTCGGGTAAAAGCCAAACGCTTCGGCCGGAACTCCAGCGGTGATAAAGGCTTGGATCAATCGGAAGGGAGTCCAAGGCTCTTCTTTGCCGGGCTTAATGATCACCGGGGTCTTGAGAGCGACGGCCGGGAGCCAGAGTGAGTTGACCGCCGGGGAATTGCTCGGCATGACCAAGCCCAAGGCCTGGCAGGTGGGAAAGAAGCTTAGTTTGGTGCCAAATTGCTCGCCATAGCCTCGGTCGATAATGGTGAAATCGAGACCCCGAGACAATCCATTCAGTATTTCAGCGAGATGAGTGAGCGCGTAGTGCAGTTTAGCCATGTTCCGCCGAACCATGACGTGCGGCAGACCTGAAGTGAGGCTGAGGGTTTCGACGTACTGTTGTGGCGACTGAGAGTGGCCACGGTCCCCGAGCGGTAGCGTACCCTCCAGGAAAAGGGCGCCGGCTTTGGCGGAGAGGTCCACCAATTCGGCGACCGTAAACTTCTTGAGCGCTGCTCGTGCGGCTCCCAGCCTGCTGAGGTCCCGCTTCAGAATGCCACTATTCACCTGGGAAACCAGGGCTTTGACTTCGCCTGATCGGTGGTCTTTGACCTCAATCTTGTCGAGGGAGTCGTAGGCGCGGCCGAGACGCAGCGTCGGGAGATGCGGGATATCGCTCATGCTCAAATTATCTGCGCTAAAATGTTACGTCTGCGTAGTGATGGCAACGGAAAGATTCGGATTCGTTCTGTCCATTGAGTCGCTATCGAAACCGCCAGCGTTCGTCAAAGAATCCGGCTGCGATGATTCCCTGGGGTGCCTGCCTCGGGTTGATTTCACGGACTGCCCAATCAGGGAGCCAGGGTGTTTGGCGAGCATTGGTGCCTTTCCAAGCAGCGAATGTGTGGCCGCTGTTTAAAACAATGTAACGTTTGGGGTTGAGTGGATTCGGGTAAATCATCATTGGAACATGTGTGGACGCTGGGATTTCGATTCGTCCAAGCACGACACTCCGCCGATTCCATTGGAGGGGAAGTTTGCGCAAGATTTGTTTTAAAACGCGATTATTGCCTGGGTCACCCCAAAGGATGAGATGGTTCTCGGCGACATCCGAGGCTGTGAGGTCTTGGTCGTTTCGAAGCCGCAGGTCGGCGCGGAATTGTCCGCGCCAATCTTCGATAAATTGTTGGAGCGCCGCTTCGGACCAGGTTCCGACGGCGGGATTCCAAGCCGTTCCAGTGGGGCGCACGACGAGGAATCGATCCATGAACGCATCATCCATCGGCCCTTGCAGACCGGGTTGTTTACGGAGCGATGGGAGGGAGGAACCCACTCGCCAGCGGCCGTTCTTCAAGGTGAATTGAACCGTACCTGGGGATTGGCGACGGTGGTTTTCTTGGACATCGAGTGTCTGAGAGCCGATCTGAATGTGCCAGGTGCCGAGCCCGAGTTCTGGTGGATCCATCAGTCTGAACGCCGTGATGTTGGAAAGACTGAGGCGAACCTGGGAGGGCGGATCCAAATCCGCATGAACTCGGGCAGGTTTCCAGTGGTTCTCCAGAGCCAGGATCTGGAACCAAGCCAAGCGCGCTCCCTCTGGGTATCTTAATGTCGGCGTGCTGAAGTTGAGACGCCTCGGATAAGCATCCTTTGGCGTCGCCATTAGAGTGTCAAACGACTCGGCGAGACGGGCCTTGGCGCTGGGTTCAAAGCGATGTTCCACGCCGGGACCGAGGATGTGATGCAGGGAGATACCCTCCGTTTGCATGGCCGCTGCCATGGTATCGGCGGCAAGTCGTTGCCGATCCAGTTCACCGCTATACGCAATGACATCGAGGTGCTGGAAATTGGCGGCGTAACCCGGGACATCATAAAGCTGCCATAAGGTTTGTTCCCAGGGAGCAATCTGGATCGGTTGCTTCAGGATGCCAGTGTAACCTGCGGTATCGACAAAACCGGCACCGGGATTTGCGGCGCGCCAAAAGCCTGGGTGATGTGCGGCGAGATGCCAAGTGCCGGCGCCCCCCATGGAAAACCCGCGGATGGATCGTCGGCGTGGATCGGTTCCGTAGGCCGTTTCGGCATGCGCTACTGCCTCAAAGACATCGGTCTCACCTGCGAATTTGTAGGCATTGCAGTATCGGCCGTAAGGATGGAGCACGATGCTATTAGCGGGGGAGAATTCGCCTCGGGAGCGGAGGCGTTCGCCGAGAAACTTGAGCTCCGTCCGTTTCTCGTCGCGACCGGCGAGCCAGACGTCGAGGCGGAGCGATGGGGACGTCTTAGACGAATTCGTTGGAATAACGACACCGTAAGGTTGGATGGAGTCATCGATCCTGGAACGGAAACCGCGGATGACGAGTCCTGTTTGCTGTGTCCACGGGGCGATGCCGGACCGCAACTGAGCGGCGCGTTCGTGGCCGAGGTTCAATAATTGATCCGCGAGGGCGAATTGATTGGTGTGATGAAATTCATTATAGGTGAGTGCCCAATGGACGGCTTTATGGAGTATCGCCACATCTGGCAAGAGTTCTTGGCAGAGGATCTCTGGGCGGGTGCGGAGTTCGGTCAATTCCGCTTCGAGTCTCGCCGAACGATGCTCGAGATCCGAACGGATGAATGGCGGCACCTCGATTCCGCGAGGTGGGACCAGACCCGCGCTGAAGAGTGAGTGGAATGATGGCGGAGCCCAGAAGGTCAGCAATGCCAAGCCGTGTATCCAGAGCCGGTTCATCTGAGGACAAAGTCCCGCTCCAACACTTCGTAACCGGCGGGCTGGAGGCCCAACTTGAGGTATGTTCGTCGGGCTGGAGCGTTGTGATGATCCATGTACAGGCGCAATCCGCAGACTTGTTCAGCATTCTTTGCGAGAGTTTCCACATGCCGATAGAGCGCCCGAAAAACACCTTGTCGTCGGACCTCGGGTAGCACATAGACACTCTGAATCCACCAAAACATTCCATTTCGCCAATCGCTCCACTCATAGGTCACCATGAGTTGGCCGACAATGGATCCGGAGTTTTCGGCGACGAAATAGGATCCTTTGCTGGAATCTGAAAGCACCGCATGCACACCAGGAATAATTCGTCCTGGGTCAAGTTCCCGGCCCTCGGTTTCGCGTGCGAGAGCCCGGTTGTACTCCGCGATGGTCGCGGTATCGGCTTCGGTGGCCTTGCGAATATTGGATGACGTCGACATGAGTTATGATGGGGCGACATCGACGAACTCAACCGGTCGCAGATGGACCCGTGATGTAGTGACGGCACTCCGATGGCTCTGGTTACCGATTCCCGATGCACCAGAGTGTCTTTTCGGTGCGGATGAACACCTTGCCCTCTGAAACAGCCATGCTGGCTTGAGCGCGTTCGCCATTTAGTGAATTGCGAGAAAGAATCCGGAATTCAGGCCCCTCTGCGACGACGGTGGTTACGCCGTCCTCCGCCAGGAAGTAGATCCGGCCATTGGCGTAGAGCGGTGATGTGCAAAAATTGCCTCCCACACGTTCGGAGTAAAGGATTTCCCCAGTCGTCGCCCGATAACAATGGGCGATGCCTCCGTCAGTGATGGTGTGGAGATGCGGTTTGAGGTGAAGAAGAGCGGGTTGAGTGGGGCAACCTTTGCGTTGTTCCCAGGCTACGTGGGAAGCACTGACATCGCCTTCGCCGCCGAGTTTGAAGGCACGCAATGTGGTCTTTTCAAATCCAGAAGATGTGAACAATAATCCGTCTCCAAGGGCGGGATTGGGTGTGACGCCTTCGCCTTGGTTGTAGGCGGTCCATATCCGCGCGCCGGTCTTCAAGTCAAAGCCTTGAGCGGCGTCGCCGGCGCAGCTGATGACCTGGGTTTTGCCCTGTTCCGTCACGAACAACGGGGTGAGGTGTGAGACTCGTGACTTGCCCCGAGGGGTGCGCCAGAGCTCGCGGCCTGTTTTGGCATCGACACCCACGACGAAGGCTTTATCCCAAGGAATCTGCCAGCCGAGTTTCTCATCGTTCGACACGTTGGGGAAATTACCTGCGGCAGTCACCCGATTGCTGCCGTCATAGGCCATGACAAGGATGCCATCGCGCACGACCGGTGAGGAACTAAGCCCATGCCGGCTGTAAAATTCGACGGAGCGATGGGTCCAAACCACGCTGCCCTTGAAATCCACGGCAACCATGCTGCCATCTCCAAAAACGCTGTAGATTCGTTCACCATCGGTCGTTGGCGTTGGCGTTGCGTAGGAATTTTTACCCTCTTTGCGCCGGGTCACCTGATCGAAAACATGGGTATCCCAGATGACACTGCCTGATTTGGCATCGAGGCAGAGGACATGGCAGGAGGCACCGGCGGCGCGAGTGCCCGTGAGAAATACGCGATTGCCCCAAACAATCGGGGAAGACCAGCCATCTACGCCGGTTTGCACCTTCCAAACCAAGTTGGAGTCGGAACTCCATTGCCAGGGGACGTGAATCTCTGAAGAATGGCCTTGTCCGGAAGGGCCGCGATATTGCGGCCAGTTTTCGGCGGAACAGCAGGACACAGCGAGGAGCGTTAGGAACGACCAAAGTACAGGCTTCATAAGCGAACTTTGACCCGAGAACCTCAACCTGCGCCAGCACGATTCAATCTGGAAACCCAGCGTCGGCTGACACGGGTCCCAGGCTCGATACATTATTTGTGGAGGCGACGGATCCGAGTTCTGTCGCTTCCAAGGGAATTCCAACAATCCCATAATCCACTATCCAGTGGTCATGGTTCTCGCGAGACTAGGTGCCGCGCATGGTCGCTGATTTCGATTTGGTGGTGGTTGGCTCTGGGTTCGCTGGGTCTTTGATCTCAATGATTGCCTGCCGATTGGGGTATCGTGTTGCCTTGGTGGAACGGGGCAGGCATCCACGGTTTGCCATCGGAGAATCGACCACTCCATTGGCTAACCTGATTCTGGAGGAACTTTCGCTGACATACGACTTGCCGGCTTTAATACCGCTGACCCAATGGGGTTCCTGGCAACGAGTTTATCCGGGTTTGGGATGCGGACTGAAGCGCGGGTTCAGCTTTTTTCATCATCGCGCTGGGTCGCGGCGGACATTCGGTGCCAACCGCGAACACCAGCTAATGGTTGCCGCTAGCCCCCGGGATGAAATTGCGGACACACACTGGTATCGGGCAGATCTGGATCACTTTTTGTCACTGGAAGCCCAACGATCGGGTGCCGAGTACCTGGAGGCTTGGCAACCGACTGGATTGGAGTTAGGGCCGACCGGTGGCGTACTGGTTGGCGAGTCGCATGGACACGTGCAGCGACTGAGTTTTCGACGATTGATTGATGCCAGTGGCGGGGGAGTGGGCGGCAGTTGTGTGACACGACTGCTGCAACTAGGCGTGGATCCTCTGGAGGGATTTCCTGTCACACGGACGCTCTATGCCCATTTCCGAAATATCCCGCGTTGGTCCGAGTTGCATCCGTCGTCCGAACCCACCCCCTATCCCGTGGATGATTCGGCGATGCATCATGTGTTTGATGAGGGTTGGTTTTGGGTCCTGCGTTTTGCCAACGGCCTCACGAGTGCGGGTGTGGTGATGACTGATGCTGCGCCTCTGGCTCCGGGGCTCAAGCCGACCCACAGCTCCTGGACGGAACTACTGACTCGATTCCCTCAGATATCCGAACACCTGGGACCGGGCATTCCTGAGGGCGCCTTTCATCAGCAATCGGTAGTGGGGTTTCGAGGGCGACACGCCGTTGCAGGTCCCTGCGTGTTGTTGCCGTCTGCGGTTGGGTTTGTGGATCCGATGTTTTCAACGGGGTTTCCGCTGACGCTTTTGGGCGTGGAACGACTGGCAATGGCAATCTCTGGAGGGGGCCTTGGCAGCGAGTTCGAGGGAACTCTGGGGTGTTACGAACGTCAAACCGTCTCGGAATTGAACCTCACCGCAAAGTTCATGGGAGCGGCCTATCGGTTGTTTCCAGATTTTGATTCGTTCCGATCCCTCTCCATGCTGTATTTCACTGCGGCGATTTACTCCGAAACCGTGCGACGCCTAGGCAAGCCTGAGTTGGCTTCAGGGTTTCTGCTCGCGGATCACCCCGTATTTGGGAGAGCATTGGCACACTGTCTTGAAATCGCCGGAACCGTTCCACCACGAGTGTTTGCAGACCAAGTGAGGCGAGCCATAGAACCGTTCGAACTAGCAGGGCTGATGAACCCGGAGGCACAGCATTGGTATCGGGCTTCGGCTCAACCGATGCTGGAAGGCGCGGCCAAGGTGGGTGTATCTCCTGATGAGATGCAGTCGATGTTGGAGCGTGTCGGATTCCATCAGGCGCATGGGGTGAATCCCCCATTGTAGCGACCGCTCTTGAGTCGCGGTTCCCGAAATGTTGGCTCTCGACAAGAGCCCACGGTCTTGAGTCCTGAAGGGATTGAGGAGTTGTCGAGGCGAGAGCGCTTATGGGATATCGCGATAAGGGCGACTGGACTCGTTAGGGTTTTTCTTGATCCCGCCTCGTTCGATGGCGGAGCGGTTTTTGAGAAATTTTTCGAAAGCAGGAAGTTGTTCCTGAGTTAACACCTCTTCTTGGATCTGGCGTTTCAAATCTCGTAAGACCCGTTGAGCCTCAGGTGCGACGGGCTGCCATAAATCGTGCAGGCGAGTCTCGGTCTGGTCGACCAGTTGACCGATCCGTTCCCGTTGGGAAGGTGTCAGGTTCAAGGACCTATCCAAGCGTCGAAACACTTCTAACCGCGCGATCCCTGGGGCTGATCTGGGTGGCATTGGCTGATCAATTCGAGAAATTGGGTTGGAGAGGTTGTTTGGGATGACAGGCTGAACCAACTCTGGACGAAGGCGGCGCTCAGACGGTTTTCGTTTTGAGAAACTGTTGGCGAGGCCAAGACTCAAGGCACCCGTCATGACGCCCGTGGCGAAAATCAGCAGTGATGCGGTGACGATTTTCCAGGTGTTTACCATGAGTCACCGGAGTCGAGTGTATCGAGCATGACCAGTTCCAGTTCGTCCGAGGTGGAGTTGGAGTCGCCCGATAAGTCTGGAGTGATGGAGATTTGGAAGTGAAGGAAGCTGGCGACACCCAGGAGTACAACACTTGGCAGAACGGCTCGCCAAAGGCCCGCGGCCCAGAACTCTATTGGGTCGGGAACGCCTGCGGAGCGGATCCGGGTCATAACACGTTGCTCGAAGGCAACAGGAACCCGATCCGAGGGCGGTTGACCTCGAACGGCCGCGATCAGTGATTTTCTGAGATCCTCTGGATTCATTGGCTCATCGAGTTCGACGAACGGCAACCATTTGGGGTTACAGATATTTTTTCGTCGTCATTCGTTGTATGATTCTCCGCATTTCAATGCGGGCTCTGAAGGCTCGAACCTTGACGAGAGTTGCCGACCACCCGGTGAGTTCAGCAACCTCTTTGACACTCCGATCTTCGATCTCCAGGAGCGTGATGATCAAACGGTTGGGTGCCGACAGTTGTTCGAGCACTTTGTCGATGAGCGTTTTTGCGGCTCCGACATAATTTCCTGGAGGCGCCGATTCCACAGATTGGGTTTCGAGCCAATCGCGCTCATCGTCGGACAAATCGGTCATAGAGTGCTCACGATTGCGTTGATGGCGCCTCAAGAAATCGTAACAGGTGTGGATGGCCAATCGCATGAGCCAGTGCTCAAAGGGGGCATCCCCGCGGAAACCACTGAGGTGATGAAAGGCTTTCAAGAAGACCTCCTGGAAGACATCCTCCACCTCCTCTTCGCGTCGGGAATGGCGCCGTGCCGTGGCAAAAACCTTAGACTGATACCGCGTTACCAACTCTCCGAACCGCTCGACATCGCCACGGCGAACGGCGGCGATCAGATCGGCATCAGAAGGCTGGAAATCCACACCCGTGAGGCTCGCACAAGTCCCCGGCTCGACGGAAGCTCTGGGTTCCTTGGAATTCTCCACGATCGACGTCCTATCACGGTCGCTATCACTGATACTGGCAGGCTCCTCGCCAACAGGGCATGCATTTGATGAAACCAATCCAGGATGCCACACCGCTGGAAATTGTCCGACCTGCCAGTAAGCGTTCATCATTCCTTGGCAGGTGGAGTTACGGCAGACTCCGCATCGGTGGGGTTCTTCCGCTTTCTTTCAACCGGCGACGGGTTCTGTGAGCCGTCTCCACGAACGGGAAAACGCTCGGCGAGCGTCAGATCTCCGCGCAACGATTTAAGGCGCGCCAATTGCGCGGCACTCAATTGAGGTCGCAATGCGTCGATCATCTTGGCGCGTGCCACGGCGACATCTCCTTCGAGTTGGCCCCATTCGGCGGCTTTCGATTGGATGAGTGCTGTGTCGATGGGGGTGGCAAAAACGGCATCCTCAAGTTCTCGTCGGACGCGGTTTGATCGTTCGAGCAGAGACCGGTTCTCTCGACGAAATGATTCAAACGCCTTTTGTACCAACTGTCGCTGTTCTGCGGTCAACGACTGGTCCCCCTGCCAAAACGTTGGACGTTCTCGTCGCGAGTTGTTGCCTGTCTTTGCAGAGGTAGGGTTGGATGCCGACTCGAGAGATGGGGAGGATTTTTGGCCCGACGAATCGTCGGAAGCGACCACCACCGGCGACAGGCAAATGGCGACAACGACGATCCGAGAGAATCGGCGGAGGGACAATTTCACGGAGTTCATACAATCTCAGCCTGAAATGGGGCGCAGCATCCAACCCCATCCAACTCGACTCAAGACATTTACTTTGGCTTGGCGCCGTCCTTTTTTTGTCGGCGGGCAGAGCCGTCCCCACGCTCTTTTTGACGCTGCTCGATTCGTTCGAGGTGCTTCTTCTCCGCGTCCGTCAAGGTTCCAGCCTCTTTCTTGGCCTTGAGTTCCTTCAGGCGATCTTGGGCCTTTTCTCGGGCGGCTTTGCGCTCTTCGGGCGTGAGTTTTTCTTTTTCTGAACGAGCGCGACGTTTGTCTTTATCCACGGTTTCGACCTTGCGGCCCTCCGTGCTGGGTGTCGCGGGAGCGTCTTCGGCTCGCAGAGCACTCGCACTCAGTAGGATCAAACCAGCCAGCCCATATTGCATCAATGTTTTCATGGTGTGTCTGTCTCAACCCGGTTTTTCGGGTATACCAATCGAGACGTTCCCATGGAGGCTCTGGTTACGGGAATCGTCGAGAGGATTCTAGAGAGAATCACTCAATGTTCCTGAGCCAACACGACCTCGCCCTTGTCCAGAGTGACGCAGCATGTGAGTCGATATTTTTCTGGATCCTTGTTCCATTGATCGAGAACGTCCAGTTCTTCGTCGGACGGTGGGCTGAGGTTTTCCATGCCGCTGATGACTCGAGCCACACAGGTTCCGCACGAGCAATTAAAGCAGCCAGCTTCCATCTCCACCCCGGCCTTCTCTCCGGCGTCGAGCAACTTCGTTCCAGGGTCGACCTCTGCTGAAACATTGGCTGGAAGTATGATGATCTTGGGCATGATGCGACGATGTAATGAGCTGGCGCGTATCGACTCACTCCGCTTATAGCTCCAAGCGGGTTTGTGTCAAAGATCGGCCGGCGCATGGATAAGACGCCTCGCCTTAAGACTATCGATAACTCATCGAACAATCGGTTCGAACAAGGAGGTCAAGACGTTAGGCTTTGGAGGTTCCCAGAGTCTCAAAAGATCTACGAGACACAGGTTGCTCTGATTTCGTGGGAAGCCCTAGTATGTGATCCATGCAACCTGCATCGGTTCGCCGTCTGTCGCTCTCGATTTTTGTGGCCGCTGGCCTTTTTGAAGCCCTAACCGCCAAACCCATGAGCTTCGACGATTTGCTCGCGTGCCAACGGTTGTCGGAACCCAAGGTCTCTCCCGACGGAAACTGGATTGCGTATGTCATCGCGGTTCCCGACAAAACGGAGAATCGAGTCAATTCCGACATATGGTTGGTGCCATCCGCGGGCGGCGAACCACGTCAACTCACACGTTCCCCGAAGCACGATCGACATCCAACCTGGTCCCCGGATTCACGGTGGATCGCCTTCGAATCGAATCGCGATGGGGGATTTCAAGTTTATGTTTTGCCAACCGACGGAGGGGAAGCGCGGAAGTTGACCTCCATTTCCACGGAGGCCACTCAGCCTGTGTGGTCACCCGATGGTCAGCATGTGGCGTTCTTGTCGTCGGTTTTTCCCGAGTTCTCCGAGAAACCCTTTGCGGAATCGGACAAACTGAACCGGGAAAAAAATGAAGCTCGGGACAAGAGCAAGGTGAAAGCTCGAATCATCACGCGATTGCTTTATCGCCATTGGGATTCATGGGTGGATGACAAGCGTCAACACCTGTTTGTGCAGCCGGTCCAGGGCGGTGTGGCTCGAGGAGAACCCCGAGATCTCACACCGGGTGATCGCGACGCAGTCCCCACGTCCAGCACATTTTCGGCCGGGGATGACTTTGCCTTTTCGCCGGATGGCCAGGAATTGGCTTACACGGCGACGCCGACTCCGGCACGGGAAGAGGCCTGGAGCACTAATCACGACATTTGGGTTGTGGATTTGAAATCGGGACAGCGCCGCGTGCTGACGACTAATCCTGCGGCGGATGCGTACCCAAGGTATTCGCCTGACGGGCGCCTTATCGCCTATCGTGCTCAAGTACGTGCTGGGTTCGAAGCGGATCGTTGGCAGCTTATGGTGGTGGACCGCAAGGGAGGAGTACCGCGCAGCCTGACTACTGATTTTGATGCCTCCGTGGAGCAATTTGTGTGGGCTTCGGATGGGCGGACTCTGGTGATTGAAGCAGAACGTCAAGGGACAAGACCGCTGTGGAGACTGTCTACGAATGGTGATTCACCGGAGGTTCTGACGATTGGTGGTGTGGCGGGCGAACCGGAATTGATGCCGGATGGGGCCACCGTTGTATTCACTCGGAATCGGATGACGGGACCGGTTCAGTTGGAGCGCCTGGGTTTGGTTGGTGGGGAGTCCAAGGTGCTTTTGGATCCGAACGCCACTCGGACCCGCGAGTTGAGTTTGGCGGCGCCCGAATCGGTGACGATACGGGGTGCAGGTGGTGTCCCAATCCAACTGTGGATCTTGAAGCCACCGGGGTTCACAGCGGATCGGAAATGGCCCTTGGTGTTCTGGGTGCATGGCGGTCCTCAAGGTGCTTTTATGGATTCCTGGTCCTATCGGTGGAATCCCCAATTGTGGGCCGCACAGGGTTACGTGATCGCGATGCCCAATCCGCGGGGGTCGACCGGATTTGGACAAAAATTCACCGACGAAATTTCCGGGGACTGGGGTGGGAAGGTTCAGACGGATCTGATGGCGGCGCTGGGGTATCTCGAAAAGCAATCCTGGATTGATACGAGGCGGATGGCCGCGGCGGGGGCCTCGTTTGGCGGCTACGTGATGAACTGGTTCCAGGGTCACACCGACAAGTTCCGTACGCTGGTAACGCATTGCGGGGTGTATAATTTCGACACCATGTACGGCACCACGGAAGAGTTGTGGTTTGATGAATGGGATCACGGGATTCCCTGGGAAAATCCTAAGTTTAGCAAACATTCCCCACATCGTTTTGCGAAGAAATTCAAAACGCCGAATTTGGTGATCCACAATGAGCTGGATTTCCGCGTGCCAATCGCCCAGGGATTAGACCTCTTCACTGTGCTCCAACGGAAGGGAATCCCTTCCAAGCTGCTCTATTTTCCGGATGAAGGGCATTGGGTGTTAAAACCGCAGAACAGCGAACTGTGGCATCGGACGATTTTTAGTTGGCTGGCGGAGTATTTGAAGGAGTGAGAGGTCAAGGTAGGTTTGAGTTCCCCATCTCTGAGTTCATGCCCTGACTGGCCACTCTGGCTCGAGTCGAGGTTCTCTTCGTGGACGCAACGAATCTCCAACCATGGATGAGACACGGCACTGGAAATATCACGGGGAATAAGAGAGCATGCCGTATGCGTTTCCTATCCATACTGATCTACTCGTTGAGTGCATCACTGCTAGCGGCTGAATTCTCAACGCCAAAGAAGCAGCCGCTTTGGGCGCCGGATGCGCCGGATGGATCTGGAGGTCGCACCAGCCCTGAGCAGTCGGGGATAACCGTTTATCCGGCTCCCAATCCTAATGGTATGGCTGCCGTTATTTGTCCGGGCGGTGGCTACGGAGCGTTGGTGACTGGGGCTGAAGGCCATGGGATTGCCAAGTGGCTGAATGAACATGGAATCACGGGTGTCGTGTTGGAGTATCGACTTCCGGCGGGGCGCGCGCGAGTGCCATTGCTGGACGCCCAGCGCGCCATTCGAATGACTCGATCTCGGGCTGCTGAACTGAAGGTGGACCCCGCCAAAATCGGCATTGTTGGGTTTTCTGCGGGAGGGCATCTCGCGGCTACGGCAAGCACACAGTTTGACTTGGGATCGACGGAGGCGTTGGATCCCATGGATCGACTGAGTTGTCGCCCGGACTTTGCCATCCTCGTCTATCCCGTGATCACTTTAAACGAGTTGATCCCTGTAAGTCTGCGAGACCGACTGCTCGGAGCGAATCCTTCCGCTGACCTCGTGCGTCTGTTTTCCTGCGACCGGATGGTTTCCGCCCGTACGACGCCGACTTTTTTAGCGCACGCGGTGGATGATAAGGGTGTGGTGATCGAACACAGTCGGCTCTACGCGGCCGCCCTGAAATCCAAGGGTGTCTCCCACCGTCTCCTGGAACTCCCCGATGGTGGACACGGATTGAACGGTTACAAAGGCACCTCGTGGGATGCTTGGCAACGCGAATCGATGGTGTGGCTCAAGGCCCTCCGGCCTGAGTAGAGCCATTCTGTCTGGGTCAATGGATTCCCAGGCCTTCGCTGTTCAATACGAGGGTTTCGTAGCGAGAGACACTGGACGATTGACGTCGCAAGAGCGCAGCCTCAATGGTCTTGCCGGCGAGATTTGCCTTCCATCCGGACTGACGTTCCGATTCGGCTGGAGTCGTCGGCGGAAAACTCATTCCTTCCTTGAGACACCACCAAGTCTGGAGCAGGAGGTCGGCAATGGCCTCCAGCGAAGTCCGGGATTCGATCTCCCGCCTCAACCATTCCTGGGCGGCAGACTCGGCCTCGGTTTCCGGCGCGACGATGCAGACGCCGCCGGACTGCGTCACAAAACTGCCATCAAAACGAAGGCGCACCAGATGATCGTGAGCCGGTGTGTCTCCTAGTTCCGCGAACACGAACTCACCCAACACGGGGGCGGTGAAGAGTTGTTCGAAGTTCTGTTTCACTTGGGCACTCAAGCCAAAACCGACGAGTCGACGGAGACTGACGTCTTGGGCGGCCCGTGTAAACGCTTCGATGTGAGCTGCATCAATGGCGGTTTGACGAATACGTTCGATATCGGCTGGATGGCCGAGGCCTGCCATAGCGTGGCGATCGTGGAGTTCGAAGACTTTGCTGGAACCGGAACCGACACCGAGGAGGAGGATGCCGGCCGGCATGCTCACGGCGAAAGCGGGGCTGCCACCCTTGAGTTGTTCCCGGACGTAGTCGCGCCGGTTCGCGATGGCTTCCAACCAGCGATAGGGTTCGTCGGTCATGGCTAAAGTGCTGGGGCGATTGTTAAAAGGGTGAGTGAGTCAGACTTGGTTTCAACCAGCGTTGGCATTGGGATCGGTGGCCAATGCGGCGGCTTGGTCCGAGTCGGAGACCGTTTGGATGCCGCTGCTAGTCAGGATCTTGAGTGTGGCAAATTGGTTGCTGCTCGGATCCACGCCACCGGTGGCGGAATCCAGTTCCGATGCCGTCATGAGCAACCGCAGTGCAAAACGCGTGGCTTCAAGTCGATTCATTTCTGAAGGACGTGGTGTTCCGTGGCGTTCGTGAAAGGCGAATATGCTTCGAATGCTGGCGCTGCCGCTGCCGCTGGCAGCGTGACCGACGGCCTGAAACTGAGCGCCCAAGGGATCGTAGAAATAGATGTGCGGCGCGGGAGATTTTTCACTGAAATCGACGCCAGCGAACAGCGGGACGACAATGCCAACACCCTGCATGGTCATGGGGAGATTATCGCGCAGTAGTCGGGCGAGGGCGCGGACACGGGCGGCGAGGCTGAGCGGTTGCAGTTGGCTCCGGCGATAATACTCAAACGATGTTTGAAGTACCCGGGCCATTTCGAATGCCGTTGCGGGCACCCCAGCGATGGCGAGCAACGACGTGGCATCGATCTCCAAAATCTTTTCGATTTTGTCGGTGACGATCAAATTCCCCGCGGTGGCGCGTCGATCGCCCGCCATCAAGACGCCTTCGGCGAAATGAAAGGCGAACACCGTTGTCGCCTGGGTTTGGTTCGGCATTGAGCCGATGGGGTGCTGGGCGAAGAGGCGTGTTTCATGCTGTGCCAGGAGCGACAAAAAGTCTCCGGCGATGGCGGTGGTTTGGGTCATGCTTGGACGGAAATGTGGACAGATCGGAGAGCCCAGGTCTGGGAGCCAACCCGCCTATTGGCCGGTGCGTTGACGGTACCGTTTGGCTTGGTCTGGATCGACCTTGCGCATGCGTTTGAGCAGTTCCTGCACGTTCGGTTTGTCCAATTTGGGTGAGGCTGGACCGTCTCCACCCCCACCCCCAGGCGCGGGAACGATCGAGCGCGGTTTTTGAAATTGTTCCGGCATGAGTGTCATAAGTTTAGGAGTGTTCTTAATTCATCAGGACTGGAAGCCTGTTCGATGCACGCACGATAACGGAGAACCTCCGATTCTGCGAACAAATCCAACAACGAGATCTTCCAGACGCCGGTCTGTGATTGCAAGGTGACATGATCCCATTGAGCGGAGAGTACGGCGCTTGGAAATTTGCGAATGCAGCCACCACGGATGGCTGCACGCGTGGTCTGGGGTGCTTCATTCATGGCTCGATGGATGTCGGATTCATTGGGGACACCTTGAAACGCTCCGCTTTGTTCCAATCCAGAGAACAGGCCTTCAGTGGGATCTAATAAATGGTAGGCCAAATCCAGGCTTCGCACCCAGGGGTCGTTTTCGGGGACGGTTTCTGTCTCCATAAACTCCCGGATTAACGCATGCTTGGCAACCCAATCCAATTGATCGCGACAGCTCAACGGATCCTGGGCCAAGTCGTTAAGTATCGCCGCCCAGTCGTGGACGAGTTGCTGTCGGTTTGGTTGATGGAGGTCGCAATAATCCCGGACAGCTTTCAGGTAGGCGTGTTGAACCTCGAAGGAGTCTGAGATCAGACGGCTGTCTGGAGAGCCACCGCGAACCCAGCGTGGATCGCGCGACAGTTCTTGGAGTAATGAGAGTGGGTGCTCGAGCAGGGGCAACGTTCGGCTCAGATCGGGATTCGCGACTAACGCTTCCAGAACCAACGCCGTGGTGCCGACTTTAAGGCGGGTGGCGAACGGGCTCATGTTGGCGTCACCAAGGATCACATGGAAGCGGCGCCAGCGGTTTGGGTTGGCGTGCGGTTCATCACGGGTGTTGATGATGGGCCGCCGCTGCATGGTGTCGACGCTCTGAAGTTCCGTGAAGAAATCCGCCCGCTGCGATATTTGAAAGGCGCTGTTGAGGAATCGATCCTCCTCCTCGGTGGCGAATTTGCCGGCCCCCGTGAACATCTGGCGTGTGACGAGGAATGCCTGGATACCGCGCACCAAAGTCTCCCAGGGCAGAGAACGGGGCAGCAGATAATTCTCGTGGCACCCATAGCTGTGGCCGCGAAAATCGGTGTTGTTCTTGTAGAGGCGGACTTTTCCGGGACCGGTTTCACTCAAATGTTCGGCGCATGCAGCGGCCATCCGTTCGCCAGCGCGATCCTGAACCACCAACTCGTCGGCGGTCGCGCACTCCGGTGTGCAATACTCCGGATGGGCATGATCGTTGTAGAATCTGGCACCGTTCCCGAGAATGAGATCACTCTTGATCTCGCTAAACGAAAGCGGACGTGACGCGTCCTGCTCAAAATAATTGGCCTCGTCCGTGTCCTGGCGGAGTTCCGAGACTCGAAACCCGCGGGCGTCGATGTGGGGATCTTCGCAGGAATAGTCCCATCGCATGCGCACCCCAGTCTCGCGGGCGGCACGGACCAATGCGATGGATTCCGCCACGACATCGATGGACTCTTCCGTGTCTCGAGTGATGCCAAATTCCGTCTCGAGCCCGAACAAGATCATTGGGGTCTCGGGGTTCCAGGAGCTTGAGCAACGTTCCATCCAGGTTGAGGCGACTGGGTTGAGACCGGATCTAAATGATGCCGGATTTTTCGGTTTTTCTCGGTCGGATCTGACCGAGGCGGACGACATTATCGGGATCGAAATCTGTGAGCTTCAGCCAATCTTCAGTCAGGTCGGTGGATGGGAACAAATCGTTCTCCTGATGCTCCAGCTTGAGGGATTCGAGCAAGTCTTCACGGGTCAGAATCCCACCTGATTTCTCGCGGATGGCACGTTTGATGGCGAGTCCTTTGGCACGTTCTACGACGGCAGCGATGATGGCGCCGCTGGCGAGATCTCCGCGGTACAGGACATCCCGTTTGCCACTGCGGTAGCCGACCTCCAGAAATTCGTTCTCAGGAATTCGGGCGAAGTGGGCCTCGGTCACCGCTTGGACGAGGAGTTCGCGGGGTTCGGCGAGCGGAAGAGACGTGTGAAGGTAAATTTCGTAAATGCGTTGTGCGCCGGCTTTGTCGGGGCGGCGTACCCGGATTTTGCGATCGATACGCCCGGGACGCAGGATTGCGGGGTCGATGAGATCGGCGCGGTTGGATGCGAGAATAACGACAACATTAGACAAAGGTTCGATGCCATCCATTTCCGTGCAGAACATGGGTACCAGGGTGGATAAGATGCTCGGGACGCGCCCACCGCGACGGGTGCCTAGAATGCTTTCGGCTTCGTCGATGAAGAGGAAAGCGAGATGTCCGGTGGCGGCGCGTTCTCGGCATTGGGCAAAGAGATCCCGAACCTGGCGTTCGCTTTCGCCGACCCACATGTTAAGGACCTCTGGGCCCTTGACGTGCAGAAAGAACTCCTGCCGGTCCTCGCCGGTTTGTTGGAGGATTTGTTGGCGGAGGTTGTAGGCGGTGGCTTTGCCAAGCAGCGTTTTGCCACAGCCGGGGGGGCCGTGGAGCAAAAATCCTTTGGGCACTGAATGACCAAACTTCCGAAACAAGTCCTGGTGGAGAAACGGCAGTTCGATGGCATCGCGAATCGCCTGAACCGCGTCGTCTTGTCCACCGATGGCAGTCCATGGGAGCGTGGAAACGCTTTCGATGGATCGATCGGTACGCCGGCCTTCAGCCAGGATTTCCAGGGCAACCCGGCTGTTGGAATCCAAACGGACCTCGAGTCCTGATCGGAGCTTGTCCTTGGTCAAGAGGAGCGATCGGATGACGATACTCCCGGACTGACCACTCTCGTTGCCCAATCGTAGACGTCCGTCGGGCAGAACTTGGTCAATCCGTGAAATGGGCCCGCTCAGGTCGTAGTCCAAGCAACGCACCACGGCGAATGCCTCATTGCACAAGACACGTTGGCCGGTCTCCAGCGAGAAGACGGGAATGGTCGGATCGACGCGGCAAACATAGTCGGTGCCGCCGATGCAAACCTGGGCTTTGTCCCGATCCACCGCTGTGATAAAAGTGCCGACGCGAAAGGCAGGCGACCGCAACTTCTCCACAATGCCGTCCATTTTTTCGAGCGCTTGGCGTGCGGCATCCTGCATGTTTTCCAGTTGCTCGACCCGTTCCCTTAGATAGACCAGATCCAGGAGGGCGGGGTGGCGTTGCGGGAGTTTTCCGGCGATAAGATCCAGTATCTGAAGAGTGCTAAGGCGATCCAAATCTTCGGAGGAGAGGAGGTCGCGTAAACTGCTGGTCTGGCCAGGGTCGGCCTGGGAAGTCGCGGGTTCGAAGAATGGTTGCCCGGCGTTTTGGGGCTTCTTTTTTGGCTCACCCATGCCTGTGAGGGTACGCCGGAGTAACCAGAAAGCAATCGCTCACCCGTTTATCCGAAGGTTTTGAGACGACACTTTTCGGCGTTTCGACCACGCATCAACGTCGCCGAATCAGGCTCAGTCCTTTGAGCAAATCCAGCGCACGCCCCAGCACCGGATCCCGAACCGCTCGCGATTCTGTCGATGCAGACGGCTTCTCGGCCTGCAAGGCGGTGTCATTAGTGTCCGAGCGTTTCCCGGCTTTCAGAGCGCGAACCAGCTCTGCTTCATTCACTCGACGACGAACCGAGACCGCCGACACGAGCTTGTTCGTGGCTGACAAGGAATTTGTGGCGGCGGCGACTGCAGTAAACGGATCATCGAGCCAAGCCTTGTCGTGCTCGACTCGCGTGACCACTTCGATGTCGGGGGCCAATCCTTGCTGTGGCAGCACTTCACCAGCCCCGGTTTTCACCGGCGACACGGGTAATTGAAGGCGCTCCCCAGTGGAAAGTGGGAACTCCTTGAGCCTCCCCGATTTTCCTGCGGTGCGCCTGCCGATGACCAATCCGGAAGCGGTCTCACGCAGCACCGCGGCGAGCGCTTCGGCGGCACCAGAGGTTTCTTGGTTGACCAAGACCGCAATTGGCAGGGACCACGCGTGATTGGTGGTGGATGTCGATGTGATCAAACCATCCCCCCAATCCAGGAGGGGTTGACCAGGTGGAGCAAACAAACCCGCGATCTTTGCGGCTATAGCATAATCGGTGCCCTGGGCAAAACGAAGGTCCAGAACCAACCCACGCGCCGAGCTCATGATGTTGGTATCAGCAAGGTATTCAGCAAGAGCCTGGTCCGTTGAACCACTCAGATGGCCCAGGCGCACATAAGGATAGTGGCGATCGTACGTTGCCCGGTGCACGATGCCGGTTTCGGCAAGTTCCTTCCGGATTTCGTTGGCTGCGATAACAGAGCCCCCAAATTGTTTTAGCAGGGCTTCCGTTGCCTGATGCTCGAATCCGGAATTTCCAAGTCCGACGAGGTTCGTTCGGAGAATCTCAAAGACTTCGAGAAAGGGAGGAAGTGCGGCCTGAACGACGGTTAGGCTCTGACTTGAAAGCCACATCAGGGAGGCGAGTAGAATGGGACAAAGGCGTGTCATCTTGACCAGGTCGATTCAGGGGTTGAGAACGGACTTTAGGCGCAATGAGTGGATGCCAAGTTTCAAGAAACTGCCAGCGCTTTCGACGCGATGTCTTTTCTATAGTGCATTCCGGCAAAGTAGAGTCGATTGACCGCCCCATAGGCCCGGGCCCGGGCAATGGCGATCGAGTTTCCAACGGCAGTCACCCCTAACACCCGCCCACCATTCGTGACAATGTCCTCACCGGAACTGGCTGTGCCGGCATGGAAAACGCGGACGTCCGGTATGGATGCGACATCTCCAAGTCCAAAGATCACCCGGCCTTTGGGTGAATTGCCCGGGTAGCCTTCAGAGGCGAGGACCACACAAACGCTGGCCCGCGAAGACCACTTCAGTTCATGTGGTGCCAGTTCCCCTTGAGCGCTGGCGATCAACAACTCCACGAGATCGTTTTCAAGTCGAGTGAGGTAGACTTGAGTTTCCGGGTCACCAAAACGGGCATTAAATTCCAGGACTTTGGGGCCATTTTGGGTCAGCATGACTCCCGGGTAGAGAATGCCGCGGAAATCGATGCCTTCTTCCCTGCAGCCGCGGAGCCACGGCTGGAGGATCTGATCTCCGACGCTCGCCAATTCGGCAGCGTCAAGGACTGGGGCAGGGGAATAGGTGCCCATCCCGCCGGTGTTCAGACCTTGGTCACCTTCGAGGGCGCGCTTGTGGTCCTGGGCGGTTGGAAAGAGTTTGGCAGTGCGACCATCGCAAAGGGCGTGCAGGGAAATCTCAATGCCCTCGAGTAATTCCTGGATGACCACGCGATCTCCGGCGGCGCCGAAGGAACGGCGCACCAGGATGTCCTCTACCGCGGTTTCCGCTTCGGCGACGCTGTGAGTTAGCAGTACCCCTTTGCCCAAGGCCAACCCGTCGGCCTTGACCGCGCATCGTCCGTCGAGTGATGCCGCGAAACGTCGCGCTGCATCGACGTCGGTGAAACTCCCGCTTTTCGCCGTCGGGATGCCATGCTTCTCCATGAAATTTTGGGAAAAGGCTTTGGACGCCTCGAATTGGGCCGCGCGCTGGTTGGGGCCCCAAATGAGGAGACCCGCCGCCTGGAACCGATCCGTGATGCCCGCGGCGAGGGGATTGTCCGGGCCGACCACGGTCAAATCCGGCTTCTTGTCGGCGGCGAATACCAGCAGGGCGTCGATGTTGTCCGCAGCGATCGGGAGGTTGGTCACGGTCTGACCGTTCTTGGAAAGCCGCTCCAGTTGGGTGCCGGCGTTCCCTGGAGCGCACCACATTTGAGTGACGTGGGGCGATTGGGCTAATTTCCAAACCAGGGCGTGTTCACGTCCGCCAGAACCAATCACAAGCAACTTCATGTCACGCGGAGTGAACCAAGTCCGCTTTCCTAACTGAAAGCTCTTTTTGGAAGCGTTTTTGCGATTGGTTGAGCTACTTAAACGAAGCGACGTGTCCATTCAGTGGTGCGTTGTGGGTGAATGACGGCGAGTTTTACCTCATCGAACGGTTCCCAAAGTTCGGAGTTTTGGTGCACTCTGACGTTGAGCCGCTTCGAATGTACGAATTTCAGTCCACCACCAATTTGGCGGCGGCAACTGGAGTTGCCGAAGCGCCAACGAATGCGTGGCGAGTACTTTATCGCATGGATGCTTCCCCGTTCTCCCAGCACTACATTCTACCCAATTATTTTACGAACACGACCGCGCAATTGTTCTATCGATTGAAAGTATTTCTGTGATCCACCGCAACCGTCCCCCCACAGAAAAAATGAATCGCGGTCCTTGGCAGTGCTGCTCGCCAATTGGGGCGGCACTCATCGGTTGTGGACCGACGACGGCATTTTTGCCGGGGCATCGAATGCTCGCTGGCGCCGGGCCTTCTTCAACGCGCAGTTTCAGTACTACCTGCGCAGCGAAGGGGCGGGTAGTTATCAGAATGCGAACGACTTAATGGTGAGTGGTGGTCCTGGAATATTCTTATGGGTGTCCAACCGGTCGACGTTGAGCACCCAATGCCAGATGGCTTATGAAACCTCCGGCTGCGACGAATTGTTGGATAGCGCCAGTACTCACATGGGCATGACGGCGTGGTACATGGGCCCGATTCTGGTATGGACCTGGAAAAGTCATTTTAGCCGGTTAGCTGGAGCTGAACTCCCCGTGCGCATTGCCAGCCGAGGCTTCCAGAACGTGGCCATTTACCGCGTGAATTTGAGCGAAACCTACCGATTTTGATCTCGTGTTTTCGAGGATGCGGATTCGGGATTGGTGAAGAATACTCCCCAGCGACTTGCCTCGGATTTCGACGGAACCGTTCGATGATCTGGAGAGGCTAGAAACTGCCGGATAGATCTAGCAACGGGTTGATGAGTCGGTGCTTGACATTCTGGAGCCTTTTGAAACTTATATTAGTCGCGTGCTCGCAGTCATTTAGCCGACGCGATATCGGCAAATGAAGGTAGGTACGCGACATCTGACGGTGACAGTTGGTTAAAATTTAGTACAAGAAGGGGTCATCAAGACTCCTCGCTGAACGATTATGATACTTCAAAAATTGCCATGGGCTCAAATTACGGCTTCGGTAATTGGTGTTTCGGCACTCGGTTTTAGCCAAGGCCAAGCTGCCGTGGTTGTTTATACCGACCGTGCGACCTGGAAAGCGTCGTGGGGCGGTGGGACAGGCGACATTCAGGACGCTTTCACTTCTGGGACAACTACCCGTGCGGCATTTACGATCACCACGGGGGCGCCCTCTGCTTTGGGAGAATTTCCGGCACCTGATCCTGATTCCCCTGCTGAGCTGAATAATTCCGTGGATGCATCTCCTTTTCTGCTGGCGTACATCACGAGCACATCCGGCCACCAAGTGACCTTTACGTTTAACACAGCAATTCAGACCTTTGGGTACGACCTGAACCCGCGGTCAGCCAGCGTTGGTGCCACGGTTAATTTCGCTGTAGGTGCAACTGTCGGTGGGCTCGCTGCCGCAGGGTCCTATAGTCTGCCCGGTACGGACGTTACCGGGTTTCGCGGTTTCTACTCGGACACGCCGTTCAAGGTGTTTAGGATTACTACGGCTGCCGCTAATGCGTACCACGGCATCGACAATCTCGAAGGTTTCACGACGGTGCCTGAGCCCGCCGAAACGGTTGCGGTTGGGGCGGTCGCGCTCGTGGCTTTTGGCATCATCCGCCGTCATTCTCGATCCAAAGTTTGATGGATGGGTTGGGTGTCCACGACACTTTTTGTATTTGGGCCGTTTTGGTTTTTCTGTTGAAACTGAAACGGCTTTTTCATTTTCCATCTCGACTTGGTGCGCTTCTCCAAGTTGGTGGACATTCGGAGCTAGGTCGTCTCGGGAATTCCCCAAAAGCGATGGAGGGCGCGCTCCAAAGACGCCGTCCTTTTTTGAGAGACCTCTGCCGCTTTCCCCCCCCCCAGCAATCAATGCGGCGCCGGTACCTCGGAGATGCGTCCTTTGACACACAACGATACAACCAGAGCTTGTCGATGAAAGGCTTTCAGTACAGACTGTTTGCCAATCACCAGTCACCCAATTATGAGCCCTACATTCTCCAAAAGCTATTCGCGCAGAGAGATCCTCGGCGGCGCTGCCGCTGCTACGTTTGCTTTCAACTTTTTACCGGCGCGCGTTTGGGGTGCCAATGAACGATTACGATTCGCTGGCATTGGAATTGGGGGCAAGGGATCCGGGGACATCGATCAAGCGGGGGCTCTGGGAGATGTCGTGGCACTGTGTGACTGTGACGACAAGCAGTTGGACGCCAAATTGAAGAAGTTTCCTGGAGCCAAGACATACCACGATTTCCGCAGGATGCTGGACGAGATGGAAGGGAAGGTGGACGCCGTAACCATCAGCACGCCGGATCATACGCACGCCTTAGCGGCGGCCATGGCGATCAAACGTGGCATGCATGTGTATGTTCAAAAACCGCTGACACACGACGTGTGGGAAGCGCGCTGGCTGCGAGACCTTGCTCGGAAGCACAAGGTGGCGACACAGATGGGTAACCAGGGAACGGCTGAGGATGGGTTGCGACGAGGGGTCGAAGTGATCCGTTCAGGGGCGCTTGGGACCGTTCGCGAGGTGCATGTTTGGACCAATCGCCCGGTCTGGCCCCAATCCCCCAAGGTGGTTTCTCGCCCAACCGACACGCCGCCCATCCCCGCCAACGTCCATTGGGAAGAGTTCATCGGGCCTGCTCCCATGCGACCTTACAACCCTGCCTATCATCCTTTCAGTTGGCGCGGATGGTGGGATTTCGGTACGGGGGCCATCGGCGACATGAGTTGTCACACGGCCAACTTGGCGTTCATGGGGTTGGAATTGGACTATCCGACGTCCATTCGTGCCGAGAGTGAGGCGCCGAATCCCGAGACATTTCCGGGATGGGCCACGGTGCACTTTGAATTCCCGGCACGTGGCAATCGTGCCGCGGTCAAACTGACTTGGTATGAAGGCAAACTACCCAATGGCACCAAAAACCTGCCTCCGCTGGATCTGTTCCACGGAGAGAAGCCGGTGGACAGCGGTTCGCTGACAGTGGGGGACAAGGGAGTGATGTATTCCCCATCCGATTATGGGGCAAATTGGAAGCTGTTGCCTGGAGACCGATATGCGGGTTTTGTTCCGCCGTCACCGACCCTGGCCCGGAACGGGAAGGGCGATCAAGGCATGAAGAACGAGTGGGTCACCGCAATACGCGGGGGTCCCAAAGCCTTCTCGAATTTCGATTATGCCAGCATGCTGACGGAAACGTTCCTCCTTGGGAATGTGGCCATCCGTGCCGGCGTTCCTCTGGGTTGGGATGGTCCGCGGTTTCGGCTCACCAAAGGCCGCAAAGAGGCCAAACAGTACCTTCGCCGCGAGTACCGCAAAGGTTGGTCCGCGTGAACTGCGGTTGGACGATGAGTGGTCGCTCAGCTCGACGGCCTCGCTGCTAGGTCGACAGATTTAAGAATTGGCAGCATCACGAGTGTCGCCGCAGTTGCAGGACGAGTTCACAATCGGTTTAAATTGTTACCGAATGATCATTGCCTTTGCTGGTTTCAGTTCGTCTATTGGCAGGCAATGACCGAACCTTCCTCGCGGGTTTTTCCGGAGTTCAGCCTCGCGCGACTCCTGAAGACCGTTTTCGAACCGAAGCCGGGCCAGCGCATCGGCATCTTGATAGACTTGGCCGATCCCAAGCAGATCGAGGGGTTCGCTTTTTTGAAGGATCCAACGCTCACGATTCAACGTCATGCCTACGATGTTTTCTATCAGGGATTGCGGAATGGGGTGATGGCGGAATTGAGTCTCTGCGGCGGCGACCTATTTGCCTACCAGATCACTGGTGGCAGCAATCTGGATTTACCGGACGTCGCTTGGACACCCGAAGGTGTGCAGGTCAGCCTGGAGAAGTCAGTGTATCCCCATTTTGATATTCTGCTGTGTATCTCGACGTATTCCGCTACCGCACCGCTCACGGCCTTCGCGAAGCAATTTGGATTTCGCGGAGCGACACTTCACGGGATCAATCCGATCATTCTTCGGACCGGGCTTTCGGTGGATTATAACGAGGTCAGTTGCCAAGCGGAAAAGCTGCGTCTCGCCATGACCCGTGCTGAGTCGTTTGAGATTGATTTCGAAGTTTCCGGCCAGAAGGCCACGTTGAAACTATTCTGCGATCGTCAGGAGGCGCAGAAGAGTCATGGGCTCTGCCGGGGTGACAAGCCCGATGTGGCGAATCTCCCTGCGGGCGAGGTCTATTTTGTGCCGACCGGAGCGGAAGGACAATTCCCACGTCTGTATGAGGACGGGAGTCTTGGGATGTTGGAGGTGACGGGTGGGCGCATTCGCAAGGCCACATGGATTTCTGGGAACCAGGAGACCATCGACGCACAGAATCAGTTGTTTGCGACGGATCCAGCCACCGGCGAATTGGGCGAACTGGGATTTGGCACCCAGGATCTCCCGGCGTCTGGTCGTGACATACAGGATGAAAAGATTCTTGGAACCCTGCACGTGGCCACTGGCCGCAGCGATCATCTGGGGGGACACCTCACGCCCAACCAGTTCAATGTGGCCAAGAATGCCACCCACAACGACATCTTATTCTCCGCGACCAAAACGCCCTGCATCCAAGTGCCACAAGCTCGCATGTTCCGCGATGGCAAGATGGAGGTGGTGATCGAGGATTACCGGCCTGGGGCCTACCTCCAACATGCCTTGAACTCGTGATTGGGGTTGGCACTGGAACTTGCCTTTGCGGGTTGCGGAGGGTGAGTCAATTCTATCTCGGATGAGCGCGTACGATTTTTATCAGACAGACCGGGCTCAGTCGGAATATCTGCTCTTCCACTACGGATCCCCGGCTCAAACGATGCCTTGGGGATTTGGCCCTTTGGAGGCGCTCGATTATCCCTCGCGTTGCGTCTCCGAGTGTTTGGACCGGTCACGTCTGCCGAGCCAGGCACGCGCATTGGACTTGGGTTGTGCGGTGGGACGATCGACGTTCGAACTGGCACGGTGGTGTTTCGAGGTGATCGGCATTGACTATTCACATCGCTTCATCGAGATCGCCCAACAACTTCAGCAATGTGGCTCAGTTTCCTATGACTACGTGGAAGAAGGTCGACTCACCACCCCAGCGACCGCTGAAGTGCCAGCTGGGATAGACCGACAGCGGGTCCGGTTCGAACAGGGTGATGCCCAAGACTTACGTTCGGATCTGGGACAATTCGATGTGGTGCTCATGGCCAATCTGGTGGATCGCCTGCGAGATCCTAAGTCGTGTTTGGACTCCTTGCACTCCTTGGTGCGGCAGGGGGGGCAACTCATTCTGACGACGCCGTGCACTTGGCTCGAGGAGTACACCCCTCGGTTGCAATGGCTGGGTGGATTCGAACGGGACGGGCGTGTTATCAAAACGTTGGAGTCACTTCGGGCAGTTCTCGATCCGCAGTTCGCCCTGACGCGAACGCTCGACATGCCCTTTTTGATTCGCGAGCATGAGCGAAAGTTTCAGTGGAGCGTCGCCCAAGCCACAATTTGGGTTCGGCGATGAGGCGAGTCGGCGCATCGGGTAGGCGCTGTTGCCACCGGGTGCCACTGGCGCGGTTGGGTTACCTATGAACCGAACACGAACCATAATTTCGTTGGTTGGATTCCTCGCCACCGCAGTCTGGTTGCTGGTGCCGGATATCAAAACCAGCCCGGCGGTGCTCTGGCCTAGCGTGCTGGCGGTGGGGCTGGCGTTTGTCACTCGGGACATTTATCTATCGCTCTTTCTCGGGGCGTTCAGCGGCTCGTTGCTGTTGCACGGCGGGAATCCGTGGACTGCGTTTGACGACCTGCTCATCAACCGCCTGATTCCGTCGCTGACAGATCGCTGGAATATCAGCGTCTTGATCTTTACGCTCCTCATGGGTGGATTTGCCGAGGTATTGACGCGCAACGGTGGTATGACAGCACTTTCCTCGAGGGTCATGGGGCAATCGAGAAGTCCTCGTCGTGCGGGGCTTGGGGCATATCTCATGGGATGGCTCGTATTCTTCGACGGTTTGGCGAGTTCGGTGCTGGTCGGAAAGACCATGCGTCCCATCGCCGATCGAGCCGGGCTCTCTCGCGAGAAGCTAGCATTCATTGTGGATTCCACATCGGCACCCGTTGCTGGGCTCTCCTTGCTCTCGACGTGGGTGGCTTACGAGATGTCGGTCATTCGTCAGGGTCTTACGAATACTGGGGATCCGACGCTAGTGGACGCCGTTGCTCCGTTTTCATGGCTCGTGTTGAGCCTGCCGTTCCGATTTTACAACTGGTTCATGCTGCTTCTGGTGTTCCTGCTGATCTGGCTGATGCGCGACTGGGGATCGATGCGCGCTGCGGAACGGTTCAGTCGTTTGGCTCCGCGCTCGGAAACGAGCTCGAGTGAGACCTCGGTCACGGGATCTCATGCCGCGTTAGCGCTGGTGCCGTTAGCGGTGTTGGTCGTTGGGGTTTTTGGAGGATTGTACATCGGCGGTGGTGGCCTGGAACGAGCCTTCAGTTTTCAGAATCTTGTGGAGGCGATGGGCAAAGCGGACGCGGCAGCGGTATTCGTTTTGGCCACAGCGCTGGCTTCGGCAGTCGCACTGGGCGTCACCGCGGTGTGGCACGGGGCGGTGCCAAGCCCGTTGGCCCGTGAGAGTGGAACCCAGACTTTTCTGCAGGGCATGCAACAGATGTTTCTTCCGACGCTGATTCTAGTCTTCGCTTGGATGCTGAACAGCGTTATCAAGGAACTCGGCGCGGCGAGTTATCTAGTTTCCTTGCTGGGGGATCGGTTGCCCGCGGCGTGGCTGCCGGCCCTCGTGTTCTTGCTGGCGTCGGTGATTTCGTTCAGTACGGGCACTTCTTGGGGTACCATGGCGATTGTCATGCCGCTGGCCATTCCCTTGGCGGTAAAGCTGACCGCGTTTCATGCCGGTATGACTGAGGGCCCGATTCTCGTGGCGACGGTGGGTGCTGTGTTGGCAGGGGCGGTTTTTGGCGACCATTGCTCCCCGATCAGCGACACGACCATTGTGTCCGCTTTCAGCAGCGATTGTGAGGTGATGGCCCACGTCCGGACGCAGTTGCCTTATGCGATCACCGCCGCGTTGATAGCCACGCTTGTGGGTTATCTTCCGGCCGGCTATGGAATCGCACCCGGTTGGTTGCTAGCGGCTGGTGGCGTGATTTGCTGGTTACTCGTGCGTTATCGAGGCAAAACTGTGGAGGAATCGCCTCGGTAAACGATCTGATCCAGTCGCTGTGAGTCCCGCTGCTGGTTTGAAATCGTATGAAGAATACTTCAATTAGACGGGAATATTTCTGGAAGCATCTGCTAGAGCAGGCTTCGGATGCCCACTTTTTCGAGGCCAACGCGGACGTGTTTTCGCGCCGAGGCATGCTTCAGAAGTGTTTTAACGGCATGGGGACACTGGGCTTGGCGGCAGCATTGACTCCGACAGCGACGGCCGGCGAAATGATTCAGAAAGAAGGTAGGCCACTTTTCCCCAAAGCTGGACATCGTCCGGCGACAGCCAAGAGTGTGATTCACCTATGGATGAATGGCGCGCCCTCCCAGGTGGACACATTTGATCCCAAGCCGGCATTGGAACGTCATGCCGGCAAGCGTCCCGAAACCACCGTCCAATTGACTACAGAAAATGTCACTGGGGGTCTCATGCCATCGCCCTTCCGGTTTTCGAAACACGGCCAGGCTGGGATTGATGTGAGTGATCTGTTTCCCGAGGTAGCCCGGTTTGCCGATGACTTGTGCGTGATTCGGTCCATGCAGACCGATGTGCCGGTGCATGAATCTTCCAACTGGATGATGTTTACGGGCAGCATCCAACCGAATCGGCCGTCATACGGCTCCTGGATGCTTTATGGGCTAGGGAGCGTGAATGAGAGCCTTCCAGGATTTGTGGTGCTGGGAGAACCAGGGCAGCCGGTTAATGGCCCATCCAATTGGAGTAGCCGATTCCTTCCGGGTATTTATCAAGGTTGCCAGATTGCCTTGCCCAAGGATTACAGCTCACACGATGTGATTCCATTTCTTCAGAACTCACAGCTGACACCTGCCACGCAACGTCGGGAGCTCGATTTGATTCAGCGCTTGAATGCAATGCACCAGGAACGTCGGGGTGCTGAGAGCGCGATGAATGCCCGTATCCAGTCCTTGGAAATGGCATTTAGCATGGAGAGCTCCGCGGCGGAGGCCTTTGATATACGTCAAGAGTCTGAGGCCACATTCGCGGCCTATGGCTTGACCGGGCCTGAGGCGGATTTGGTGGCCACCAGTTCGGATGGGGGGTTCAAACGATCCACTTATGCTCGCAATTGTCTGCTGGCGCGGCGACTGGTGGAACGTGGGGTGCGTGTTGTGCAGATCTATTGCGGCAAAAGTCAACCGTGGGATCATCACGACAAGAACAGTGAATCCCATCGAAATCATGCCCGTGTCGTTGATCGTCCCATTGCGGCGCTGCTAGGCGACCTGAAACAGCGTGGACTCCTTGATGAGACGTTAGTGTTGTGGGGCGGCGAGTTCGGTCGGACTCCGACCTCCCAAGGCAATGATGGACGCGATCACAACCATCATGGGTTCACGGTTTGGATGGCTGGGGGCGGCGTTCGGGGTGGGACCATTTATGGGGCCACGGACGAGTTCGGCTTCAAAGCGGTGGAGAATCCCGTTCATGTGCATGACTTGCACGCCACCATGCTCCATCTCATGGGGTTGGATCACGAGAAGCTTACTTATCGGTACAGCGGCCGTGATTTTCGGCTGACCGATATTAATGGGCGTGTTGTGAATGAGGTGATCGCATGAAGCGGGTCCTCCTTTTCTGGATCTCCCTGATAGGAATCGGCGCCGCGGACGACGCGGTAAAAATCCCAACCCAACAAACCGTTCAATTGGGTGTGGAGGTTCCACTGTGGGCGTTTCAACCGCCAAGGCTTCACGCGTTACCAGTTGTTTCAGCGACTCACTGGCCGAAGCGTGCGTTGGATTATTTTGTGCTGGCGGCTCAGGATAAGCGGAAACTCCGCCCGGTCCGTGCCGCTACCAAGGCTGAATGGATCCGTCGAGCCACCTTCGATTTGATCGGTCTGCCGCCAACTCCCGGAGAGTGCGAGGCGTTTGAGAGGGATACCGGTTCGGATGGGTTCGCCAAGGTCATTGATCGCTTATTGGAGTCGCCCCACTACGGGGAGCGTTGGGGCCGATACTGGCTGGACATCGCACGTTACGCAGATGATCAAGGCAACTCTTTTCTGACGCCGACTCCGTCCGCTTATCTGTATCGTGATTGGGTGGTGGAGGCTCTCAATCAGGATATGCCGTACGACGAATTTGTGCGATTACAGATTGCCGGCGACGAGGTTCCTGGCCCGGCTGTGGATTATGTGAAGCGACTGGCTGGGCTCGGTTTCCAAGGCCTCGGACCTCAATTTCGCAAAGGCGCTGCCGGTGAAGCCAAGGCCAAGGCGGATGAATTGGAAGATCGAGTGGACACCCTGACGCGTGGAATCCTGGGTCTGACGGTCTCGTGTGCGCGGTGTCATGACCACAAGTTTGATCCGATTCCTACCCGGGACTATTACTCGTTGGCAGCTGCGTACAACGGCGCGGAGTGGTCCAGTCGCATGCTGGCCGCTCCCGAGATCGTTGAAACCCACAAGAAATGGGGGGAGCAAGTTGAGCAGAAGAAGGCTGCTTTGACAGCATGGTCCGAAGCTCAGGCGCGTCAACTGGGACGAATGGCGTTGAGCAAGACCGATATCTACGCCTTGGCTGCGGTAAAGGTATTGGTCCTTCGGCATCAAAAAGTGCCCGTCGATATCACTGCGTTGGCCAAGCAGGAGGACCTGGAAGTCTACTTCCTCAAACGCTGGGTGGAGATCCTCGATAAACCTGGGGATGAGCCGATTCTGAGGCCGTTGCGTGAGAGTGCCAAGAAATCGAACGGGTCTGGCATCACCATCACGTCCCATGAGCTGCGCCTACAGGGTGAATCTCTCAAGAACCTTGCCATGGCTGCGCTCGCTGCACTGACCGTCAGCGAGGAGGTCCCAAGTGGTCCGTCAAAGAAGGCACCGGCACTTCCACCGGACCATGACAAACTCCTCAAAACACTTTGGAAGGACCCTAAAGGGCCATTCTTTGTTTCCGAAAGCGATCGGGCGGGTTTGTTGGATGAAATCCAGAAGCAACATTTCGCCAGGCTTCAAAGTGACTTGGATGCCCTGTCAAAAACCCCGCCACCATCCGGTCCCCTGATGCCCAGCTTGCAGGGTGGGGGACAGGCTATGAAAGTGTTCGTGCGAGGTAATCCTGAAAAACTAGGTGAGGAGGCGCCGCCGGGTTTTTTACGGGTGCTAAACCAAACCGGCGATTCGTCCAATGGAAGACCGTTCACCCGATTGAATCTCGCCAACGCGTTAGTGAGCCGAGAAAATCCATTGACGGCCCGAGTCTTAGTGAATCGCGTATGGCACCATCATTTTGGGCGTGGGATCGTCCCGACACTGAGTAATTTTGGAAGACTGGGCGCCCCACCCACTCACCCGGAACTACTGGACACCTTGGCGGTGCAGTTCATGGAGCATGGTTGGTCGATCAAATGGTTGCATCGTGAAATCATGCTTTCGGCTACTTACCAACTCAGCAGTGTCCAAGACGCCAGCAACATCGCTTCAGATCCTGGCAATGAGTATCTCTGGCGCATGACGCCCCGGCGCCTGGATTTCGAAGCGTGGCGCGATGCGTTGCTCAGCGTTGCGGGCCGCTTGGATGCCCAGGTAGGAGGCCCTTCCATCGACCAAACCACACCTGGAATCAAGGAGGTTCCCGGCTTCAATTTCTTTACCCGCTTGAATGGGTTTGAGGCGGACAATCCTGAGGGACGGCGGCGTACACTCTACACGGTGATCAGCCGTTACTATCCCAACCCCACGCTGACACTCTTCGATTTTCCCGAACCCAACGTCACGAGCGATCAACGCAACGCCACCACGATACCTCAGCAACAGTTATTCGTGCTCAACAGCCCGTTTATCATGGAACTGAGTCGGGGGTTCGCGAAACGGCTCGAAGCGGGGGCTGCAAACGTGGAAGCGAGGCTCCAGTTGGGATGGAAACTCGCCTACGGACGGCCTCCGACCATGAATGAACTATCCCTGGCGCTGGAATTTATTGAAGCCCCATCTAGCTCCTCTGCTGGGGATCGTTTGAATCGTTGGGAGCAGTTGGCCCATGCATTGCTGGCCAGTAATGAGCTTCTGTTCCTGCCGTGATTTAAGTTGAACCCGGCAGTGTTGGGACCAAGATTTCTGCGGTTGGTCTTAGCACTACAGCGACAGTTCACTTAAAGTTTGGAAGATGAAGGGGAAAAGCGCCGTTCTTGGCGCGACGGCTGGAAAGCTGTCGATCGCACCCGA
>SXSK01000272.1 GCA_005793375.1 Verrucomicrobiales bacterium
AAACGCGAACCTGCCTACCTGGTGATTTTGGTGAAATATCACACACGGCGCAACGATCAGGCCTACCGCTCCCATCGTAAACGCCGCCTCAAAGAACTCAAAAAATGGAAATCCCTCAAAACGTCGCTGTAGTGCTAGGCGAAAGGGGGCACAGAAACGGGTGTCCCGTCTTGGAACCAGTCGCCAACTTCAGATAGTTGGCCGACGTACTCAACTCTCAGCTTCCGTGCCTTGCCGGAAGAGTGGCCTGCACCAGCATAGCTATCAATATCAAGAACCTCCGAACCACGCTTGTCGCTCCGCCTTCTGGCGTGTCTGGCGTGTCTTCTCTGGTGCCTGCTCGGCCTCGATGCCGGCACAGCACGCGCCGGCGCGGCCACGGCCAACCTCACGCCGCCGCTTGGCATTGAGATCAACGGCCGCACCGTGCCGCAACATGTTTTCTGCCGGCGCGTCATCGTCAAGCCGGGCGTGATCGACACCAATTTGATGGGCGCGGTCGGCGATCGCGTGAAGATGAATTGGTCGTCGCCCAAGCCCGCAGTGGATGGTGATTTCTCCGGCCCGGTGGATCCCGAAATGTTCATCCTGAGCGTGCAACACGCCGACGGCCGGCCGCTCTCGTTGCTCGCGAACCATTCGCTGCACTTCGTCGGAGGCGTGGGCCCGGGCCATTTGAGCGCGGATTACTTTGGCGTCTTCTGCGAGCGGATGAAGGAGCTGCTCGGCGCGGAAAAACAGGAGCCGGCTTTCGTCGCACTGATGAGCAACGGCACTAGCGGCGACATCAACAACAACGATTTCCGGAAGGCGCGTACTCCGCTGAAGCCTTATGAGCAAATCCGGATTGTCGCCGAGGATGTCGCCCGCGAATTGCATCGCGTGACGAAGCCGCTGACGTATCGCGACGACTTGAAGTTGTCTGCCGCCAGCACCGAGCTGGAAATGGCCGTGCGCAAACCCTCGCCAGCTGAAGTGGATCGCGCACGTGGCATCGTGGGCGGACGCGACCGTTTGAAGCTGCGCACCTGGACCGAGTTCTACGCCAACAAGCAATTGATCCTTGCCGAGTATCCCGACCGGCTGCCCATGCCGCTTCCTACGAAACCTGGCACGGCCGCACCAGTCCAATGCCGACGAATGCGATCCACCAGATCGCCGAAGCATTCCTGCGGCTCATGGAGAAAACTAAATGAGTCCGTCGCCCTTGCGACTTCTCTTGTCCCTCGCCCATCCAGCCGCCCTGCTGGCCGCTCCAGACAGGCAAGCCGATCCGCTTCACCAACCTGGACGCTGAACCTCTTCGCCCCGGTTGGCTCACGCTCGGTAGGATTGTTGTCCAATGATTCGAACTCCCTCAATCGCTATCGCCGGACTTCCGACACGTTCTGCTCGGTGCGTGCCCAGATGAAAGTAGTAAACTTCCAGCCTGTAGAATATCATCCAACGGCAATGAAGACGACGTTGATCCATGACCTTAAGAGCGGGACGCCACTGCTCGGAACTCTTGTCACCACGAGCGAGACCGCGATGGTCGAGGTTCTTGCATCGTGCGGTTATGACTGGCTGTTGTTCGACCTGGAGCATGGGTGCATCCATCCGTCCTCAATTCCACAACAGCTCCTGGCGACGGGCGGCCGATGCCATTCCGTGGTGCGGATTCCGGAGTGCAGTCCCGCTTGGTTTAAGCTGGCACTGGATGCCGGTTGTGATGGTCTCATGGTGCCGCTGATCAACGATGCGACCGAAGCGCGACGCGCGGTCGAATTCGCCAAGTATCCTCCCCTCGGTTCGCGAAGCGTCGGCATCGGCCGCGCGCAGGGTTACGGTGCCACCTTTGCCGAGTATGTCCGGACCGCCAACGAATCCATCGCGTTGATTGTCCAGATCGAGCACATCCGGTCTGTAGAAAACCTGGAGGCCATCCTCGACACGCCCGGCATCGACGGCGCTTTTATCGGGCCATACGATTTGTCGGGCAGCCTTGGGGTGTTGGGAGAAGTGACGCACCCGTGCGTGCTCGAGGCGATTGCGGTGGTGAAGCGGCGCTGCGGCGAGCGGCGGATGCCGGTGGGGATTTTCACCCTGCGTCCCGAACAGGCCGCACGGGAATTTGACGAGGGATGCAGTTTGGTTGCTGTGGGTATCGACACTCATTTCTTGCGAAGCGCAGCCACCGAAGCATTACTCGCGGTGCGAAGCAAACCGACCCAGAGATGTTCCTGAAACCCCACTGGACGAAGGAGGGCTGCGACGGCGGGTATGGCTATATCACGCCGCCGGCTCCTACGCAACCAGGCGTGGCCCCACCAGTCCACTGGCGACGAATGCATCCCCGCGATTCACGGAGGCGTTTCTCAACCTCATCGCGAAACCCAACCTTGCCCGATCTTTCCCGCTTGGGTGTTTGCCCTTTCTTCCGCGGCTTTTCCGCGCAACCCAAAGGGTTGCCAGAGGGTAGCCGGGGGTTGAGCGCAGCGACACCCCCGGAGCATGGATCAAATGCAAATGCATCCGCACCCTGAAAGGGTGCCAGACCCGACGCGACCGGTCGTCCAGCAGGTCCGCCTCTGGCACCCCTTCGGGGTACATGGAATCTTTCAACATCGGATCCGGGGGTGTCGCCTGCTCTCAACCCCCGGCTACTGCAGCAGCCCCAACTCGCTGGAGCGCCAAGGGTCGGCGGACCACTGCACAATCATGCCGGTGGCCAGACTCATGAGCGCCACTATTCGCAAAATGGGAAAGCTGCAGCCGGGGGGCTGCACGGATTGCTGTGGGCAGCGCTCTTGGTTGGCGGGCCTATCGAGAGCTGTCTCGGCAGTGCCATCAACGACGAGCACGCAGCCCTCTTCGCCGCAAACGCCTATCCAAGAAATGCTTCGGCCTTATCTAACCGCCATTCGGGTCAGTTTCATTTTTTGACAGTTCTCACATCTCCAATACGATGGAACTGTCTGAATTGTCTATCACTCGCATCATGGCGTTATATTGTTAAATAATGAGATGTGACCCTTATGAGCCCCTCGGCCGCCTCCTCAGCGTTGCCTTGTGACTCTTGTTGGCTGTCCTTAATGAGGCCGCCGACTCCATGGCGAGGGAGACGTAGCAAATTAATACCAGACGCGGATGCTTGATTATCTCAGCCGATGGCTCCAGGATGTGGCTATTCCAGAAGGATTCCGAGAATGAAGCGTCGCGCATTATTGAATAGATGGGTCGGAGCCTGGGGGATTTTGGGTATGGCCGGCCTCGATTTCCTATCGTATCTCCCCTCTGTTTCGGCGGCTGAAACTAAACTGGCATCGTCCCGAGTTCGATTTGGTCCGCTCATCGAACCTCTGGCCCGATTTGTGGAGGACGCGCCGCGTGAGTGGTTGCTGGAGTGCTACGGAGTTCGGGATTTTCGAGAACTCGGGCACGAGGAAATCCATCTGGCCAACAGCTTTCTCGCTTTGCAGGTCATCGGTTGGCAACATGCCCCACCGCATCATTCGGGTTAGTTGTTTATATTGGATATTCCTAATGGGCTTATGGTTTCATTATTAAGTCACAACCACGAAGGAATGAAGGGCTGCGATAAGGTCGCTTGGCCTTGGGCAAGCCACGAAGTGGACGCATCCCTTTCATACCGCGATCGCGATCGGCGCCAGCTCTGGGGACCTTGTCCGATTCGGCCGGGTGCTAAGGGTGGAGTTTTAGCACGCTCCTATCGTTTGGGAGTGGCGCTTGCGACGATGGTTTTCATCTTGCTTCACCGCGCTTTCTTGCAGTCATCCGCTGGGAGCGAGACCACAACAGCCGCAGGCCTACAAAAACCCAGCACGTTGGCGATCCCTGCCGCCGACACCAAATCCAAAGTGGCGGCAACAACAGTTTTGCCCCTCGACTTCGGACGTTCGACCGCCGGATTTCAGGACGATTTTGACGGTCGAACCAGAAACCCTCATTGGATTTCCAGGCCCGCCACCATGGATCTGTATCTGCAAACCAATGGCGTGCTCAAAGTCCCTACACTCCAGGGTGACCCCAACCATTTATTCTACGAGGCCCCTGGCTATGACTCGCAAACACACGAAGTCCTGGCTCGCATCAAAATCAACTCCCATGGCGAAGGGAGTCGGGCCGGCATCGCGGTGGGAGGCAACCCCGCGGCCACTCATCCAGGCGAATCGCTAAATCTGGTTTTCGTTCCCAATGCCCGTGACCTCGGAATCAACGCGCCGAGATTCAGACTTCTGAATGACTACGACGCGTGGGGGCCAATCGTCGCGGACCGTAACCCGGAGCCTGTCTCGTGGGAGCTGGATGTCTGGTATTGGGTGCGACTGCGCCAGGACAAAAAGAGCACAACCACCATGGCGAATATCCACGCCAAGGCCTGGCGGGCAGACGGATTGACTCCCGAACCGGAGCAGTGGCAGGCAGATTGGTCGCGCGAAGCACGAAGCGGATTCGCCGGCATTCAAGGAACCAGCGGCGGGAGCGTTGAGTTTGAAGTGGACTATTTTCTTCTGAAAGCCGCTGGCTTGCCCCAGATCATTCCGAAAGCTGCGGCTTTTCCGGCCGTGCCGGGGATTGTCATTATCCGGCAACCCATCTCGAAGACCGTGGGCAAAGGAAGTGCTGCCACTTTCAGCGCCGAGGCAGTCGGGCAATATGTGGACGACTTGACCTTTCAATGGCAGGTGGCCCCGGCTGGGAGTTCCTCATTTTCGCACATTTCGGGAGCAACATCTGCCGATTACACCACCATTCCATCCTTGCTGACGGACCACGGAGCGCAATTCCGATGCGTTATCTCCATTCCCGGCAACGCCGCAATCGCTCAAACGAGCAAGGTCGCGACCCTGCTGGTGGATACGGTTCCCCCCAAGGTGCTCTCCGCTGAGACTTTCCGGAATCCGACACGAGTGAAGGTCAATTTTTCCGAACCCGTCGCCTTCGGAAACTCCAACGCGCGCTTCGCAATAGACCATGGGATAGCGGTCACCGCGATGGCGCCGGGATCGCAACTCACCCAGTGGTTGCTGACCACCACCCCCCTAATCGCGGGAACAAATCCCATCCTCACCATCCATGGGATACAGGATCTCTTTGGAAATGTCATGGCGTCCAGCACTGCAATACCGATCGTGGAAACTCATCCCGCCGTCACGCAGCATGACATTCTCCCTCTGATGTATCTGAGATGCTCTGTTTGTCACGGATTACGTCGGCGGGAGGGTGATCTGGATCTCCGCGCGAAGACCTCGATGCTCAAAGGGGGTAAATCCGGCAGAGCATTTGTTCCCGGCAAGCCTGAGGAAAGCCTAATGGTAGAGAGGGTGGCGTCTGGCTTGTGCCCGCCCCCTCGGCGTGTCGTCGAAGTGAGCGTCAAGCCCATGGAGTCCCACGAGATCGCGCTTCTTAAAAAGTGGATTGAGTTGGACGCACCCGAAATAGAAGACGAGCCCAGACAGAGCGAGAAGGTAACCAACCGGAGCGTGAGCAAAGCGGAGAGCCCATTTTGGGCATTTACTCCGCCGAAAAGCCCCGAGATTCCCCGAATCAAAAACCCTGGATCAGCCAGAACCGTCATCGACCACTTCGCTCTCAAAAAGCTCGAGGAAAAGGGGCTGAATTTCTCTCGGGAAGCAGACCGTTTGACGTTGATGCGTCGGGCTTATTTTGACCTTTGTGGACTGCCTCCGGAACCTGAGGAAACGGACGCCTTCCTGGCGGATTCAGCCCCCGGAGCCTACGAGAGAGTGTTAGACCGGCTCCTCGCCTCGACCCGTTACGGGGAGCGTTGGGGTCGGCATTGGCTCGACGTCGCGGGCTACTCCGACTCCGAAGGCAAGCGTGAGCAAGACGAACTGCGGCCGGAAGCTTACCGCTATCGCGATTACGTTATCCAATCCTTCAACAACGACAAACCCTACGATCGGTTCCTGCTGGAACAGCTCGCGGGCGATGAGTTGGCTGATTACGAAAACGCTAAGGAGATCTCCGATGAGATCTACGACAACCTCGTCGCCACCGGATTTCTGCGAATGGCTCCTGATTCCACCGTGGCGGCGATCACCGCGTTCGTGCCCGACCGCCTGGACATCATCGCCGATGAAATACAAGTGCTCGGGGCAGGCGTCATGGGTTTGACGATCGGCTGCGCCCGGTGTCATTCGCACAAGTTCGATCCCATTCCACAACGGGAGTATTACGCGCTGTCCGCGGTCCTCAAGGGCGCCTACGACGAGCATGACTGGCTGATTCCGAACCAGCGGCGGCTCCCCCACGTGAGCACGACAGAACGCCGCACCTGGGAATCTCATGAGGCGGAGATTAAGACTCGCGTGGAGGCTTTGAGAGCCACGATCAAAGCAAAGCCGACTCCGGAGATGGAAAAGCAAATTGCCGCTTTAGAGGCCCAGCGTCGGCCTCAACCGATGATTCGCGCCCTTTGGGACCGGGGTGAGCCCTTCCCGGAATACCTGCTCAAGCGTGGCAACTATCTGACGCCTGGCGAGGTGGTCGAGCCGGGGGCCATTTCTGTGTTGGCGCAAGGGAGTTCCGCCCTGGAGATCAAGCCGCCCTGGCCCGGGGCGAAAAAGACGGGCCGCCGCTTGGCGTTTGCCAAATGGCTGATCGATCCAAACCATCCGCTGACCGCCCGGGTAATGGTCAATCGGATCTGGAAGCATCATTTCGAGAATGGAATGGTTAAATCGCTGGGGAATTTTGGGCGAGCCGGCGACCCTCCGTCGCATCCTGAATTGCTCGACTGGCTCGCCCGAGAGTTCATCCAAAGTGGATGGAGCATCAAACAGATGCATCGGCTGATCATGACTTCGAACGTTTATCGACAGACTTCGGAGGCGACGCCAGAGCGTCAAGCCGTGGATCCCGGAAATAAAATGATCTCTTGGTTTCCATTGAAGCGCATGGAAGCCGAGGTTTTAGCCGATACGTTGCTACGAGTTTCGGGGCGCCTTGATGAAACACAGTTTGGCCGCCCCGACGGTGTAACAGTCCGTGCCGATGGCCTCGTGACCCCGGTGGGAACCGACAAAGGCTGGCGACGCAGCATTTATGTGCTTCAACGGCGCAAGGAAATCCCCACCCTTCTCGAGACATTCGATCTGCCGCAAATGAATCCGCAGTGCCTGTCGCGGTGGAATTCCGTCGTTGCCTCGCAAGCGCTGCACCTGATGAACAACGGCATGATCCGTGAGTTGTCCGAATCCCTGGCATCTCGAGTGGCTCAAACCGCAGGCAGCGACCCCACAAATCAGATCAGAACACTCTACCGAATCACCCTCAGCCGGCTGCCCACCATGGAGGAGGAAGGGAACGCGCGCGCAACGCTTCAAGAACTGACCGCGAAATGGTCCGAGCCGGCTCGCCAACTAGAAAACCGCCCGGCGCCAGCCAATCGCGCTTTGGCCAATCTGTGCCATGCTCTATTAAACTCCGCCGAATTCATTTTCATCGATTAACCCGCCGTCATGAGCGCACAACAACCAGCCAGTCAAGGATCCGACACCTCGATCAGTCGCCGTCACTTTTTTCAATCAGTCGGGGGCGGAATTTACGCAGGCGCTCTCACCTATCTTTTTGAGCGCGATTTGATCCGCGGAGCCGGTGTGTCGTCGCATGAAATCCTCGCCGCCCCCACCCGCTATGATCTAACACCCAAGACCCCGCATTTAGAACCCAAAGCCAAGGCGGTGATTCATCTGTTCATGAATGGCGGCCCCAGCCAGATGGACCTGTTCGATCCGAAGGAGGAGCTGACACGGCATCATGGCAAATCCTACTTCAACAAGATCGCCGGCGAAGTTGAAAGCCCTGGCTCCGCCGGAGCACTTATGCGCAGCCCGTTCCAGTTCAAGCAGCATGGGAAATCAGGCGCATGGGTTTCGGAAATCATGCCGCATGTGGCGAAACACATGGATGAGCTCGCCCTGATCCGTTCGATGCACTCGACCATCCTCACTCATGAACCGGCGATCTATAAAATTCAGTCCGGTCACATGCTCCCAGGCTACCCGAGCCTTGGTTCTTGGGTGGTGTATGGATTGGGCAACGAGAACCAAAGCATGCCCGCCTACGTTGTCCTTGACGATCCCCTGGGCCTGCCCGTCAACGGCGTCGAGAATTGGCAGTCGGCGTTCTTGCCGCCGGTTTACCAAGGGATAAGGTTTCGCGCCACGGGTTCGCCCTTGTTAAACCTAAAGCCGGATTCCGCTCAACCTGACGACATCATGGCGCTCGAACGAGACCTGCTGGGTCGGTTGGATGAAATTCATCTTCGGAAACGACCGGGACACCCCTCTTTGGAAGCCAGAATGTCCGCCTACCAACTGGCTGGCCGGATGCAATTGGAGGCGACGGATGCGTTGGACCTTTCGCAGGAAAGTCCCGCGACTCTTGAGCTCTACGGGCTTAACGACAAGCGCACGGAGTCTTATGGAAGGCGCTGTTTGATCGCGCGCCGTCTGGTTGAGCGCGGAGTTCGGTTCGTCCAATTATACATCAACGGCCAGATCTGGGATAACCACGGAAACATTGCGACCGGCCTTCGCGAAGCCTGCGAACGCACCGACAAACCGGTCGCTGCCCTGCTTCAGGACTTGAGGCAACGGGGTTTGATGGACAGCACGCTGGTGATTTGGGGCGGCGAGTTCGGACGCCTTCCCATCGCCCAAATGGCTGCCGACATGGACGAAAAGAAAGCCGGCCGGGACCACAACAAAAACGCAATGGTTACCTGGATGGCTGGGGCAGGCATCAAGCCCGGAATCTCCTACGGATCCACCGATGAGATCGGTCTGGCCGCCGCTGAGAACAAAGTGAGCGTGGAGGATTGGCATGCGACGATCCTGCACTTGCTCGGCTTACGCCACGATCAACTGTACTTCGATCGCCTTGGATTGAAGGAGCGGCTGACTTCGGTTTTTGAACCTAACATCGTCAGGGATATCTTAGCATGAAAAGTCTTTGTTTGGAGCAGATGGCAGGCGTAACCGCCATTGTGATCCCGGAGCTGGCGGCCCCTGATGGCTCGGCCAGGTGCGGTGCGACCCGGAGGGTTGCCGGAAGTTAGCCGGGGGTTGAGCGCCGCGATTCCCCCGGAACGTGGCATGACGTGCATCCGCACCCTGGAGGGGTGCCAGGAGGCAACGCGGGCGGCCGCGGTCGTTTCCAGCCTTCTAGCACCCCTGCCGGGGTGCGCCTGTCTCTTCGACATCCGATCCGGGGGTTCGCTGCGCTCGACCCCCGGCTACCTTCCTTCATCCCTGCGGTATGATTCGGCGCCATGACACATCGCCAGTTGGGGTCAGCTCCGCAGAGCATGAACCGTTCGATCCGCTGGGCCTGTCCAGTTTTCCTGGTTGGCAGAAGCCAGCCAACTCGCGCGGCACCACCCACTTTCCTAATTGTGTTTGCTATTCTGCTTGCCGGTGCGGGCTTTCCATCGACGAAATTGAGCTCTAAGGTCTTGGCCTCATGACGATTTCGAAACTCGATCTCTGGAACCGCTTTCAAAGATACTACGCCGAATTCCCCACTCTGGGGTTGTCGGTGGATTGTTCGCGCGTGTTGTTCCCCGACGATTTCCTGTCTCGTATGGAGCGGCCATTGCAACGCGCGTATGTCTCTATGGCCTCACTCGAACGGGGTGACCTCGCCAATCCAGACGAGAAGCGCATGGTGGGCCATTACTGGCTGCGCGCCCCGGAACTCGCTCCCGCCCCAGCGATCCGTCACGAGATCGAACAGACGTTGACCGCCATTCACGCCTTCGCCCGGGAGGTCCACGAGTCGCGCCTCATTGGAGCCGCCGGTCCGTTCCAAAATGTCCTCGTGATCGGCATCGGGGGTTCCGCGCTCGGGCCGCAGTTCGTCGCCCGCGCCTTGGGAAAACCGTCCCAAGACCGGATGCGCTCCTATTTTTTCGACAACACAGACCCGGATGGCATGGATCGTACCCTCGCTGAAATTGTCGCGATTTCCGGTGATTCACTGGCGCGGGCGTTGGGAACCACATTGTGCGTGGTGATCAGCAAGAGTGGCGGCACACCCGAAACCCGCAATGGCATGTTGGAAGCCCAGGCCGCCTACGAACGTGCGGGTTTGGTTTTCGCCGATCATGTCGTCGCCATCACTCAATCGGGCAGCGCCATGGACTTGTATGCCACCGAAAATCGCTGGCTGAGAAAGTTTCCCATGTGGGATTGGGTCGGCGGGCGCACCAGCGAGACGAGTGCCGTGGGACTCCTTCCCGCAGCTCTCCAGGGATTGGACATCGACGGATTGCTGGCAGGCGCGCGCGCGTGTGATGCCGTGACGCGGTCCAACGTGACCCTTGGCAATCCCGCGGCGATGCTGGCTGCCATGTGGTATTTTTTGGGGGAAGGTCGAGGTTCCAAGGACATGGTGGTCTTGCCATACAAGGATCGACTGGAACTCTTCTCGAAGTATCTCCAACAGCTCGTGATGGAATCGCTCGGTAAAGAGTTGGATCTCGACGGCCGAATCGTGCATCAGGGCATCAGTGTGTACGGCAACAAGGGCTCCACGGATCAACACGCCTATGTGCAACAACTCCGCGAGGGTGTTCCCAACTTCTTCGCACTCTTTATTGAAGTGCTGAAGGATCGTGAGGGCGATAGCCGCTCGGTGGAAACCGACAAAACCACAAAGTTGCCGGCGACGTCCGGTGATTTTCTGTCCGGATTCTTCTTGGGCACGCGCGAAGCCTTGTTTGAGAAAGGGCGCCAGAGTATTACGCTGACGGTTGCCGACTGCTCCGCGTTCACCGTGGGGGTATTGATCGCGTTATTCGAGCGTGCCGTCGGATTCTACGCGTCGTTGGTGAACATTAATGCCTATCATCAACCGGGTGTTGAAGCCGGCAAGAAGGCGGCGGTAGGTCTGCTGGCGATGCAGGCGCAAGCCGCAGCGCATTTGCAAGCCAACCCCAGCGCCTCCTTTACCGCTGCCCAGCTGGCCACGGCATTGAACTCACCGGAAAATGCCGAACCCGTGTTCAAGATTCTGTGGCACCTCGCAGCGAACGGCCGGTTTGTCAAAGCCGTGGGTGGCGAAGGAACGTCGACATTGTTTCAAGCCATGAGCGCCTAGACGCGGCCGCGTGATCTCAACCCATTAGGGACGCAAGGATGCGAACCTCTCAACGGGTAGTGCCCACCAATTCGGCGACCTTGGTGGCGATATCTCCAGTTCGCATCAGGGATTCGCCCACGAGAATGGCTCGCGATCCACAACGTCGCAACCGCTCGACGTCCGCCCGCGTCTGGATTCCACTTTCGGCAACGAGTAGATAAGACTCGGGTGTCGGCACGGCCGCAAACAATCGTGCCGCCAGCGTCTCCGTCGTGGCCAAATCCACCCGAAACGTTTTCAGATCTCGATTGTTGACACCCACCAAACGCGCACCACAGCGCACGGCTCGATCGAGTTCTTCAGCGTCATGCACTTCTACCAATGCCGCCAATCCTGCAGCATCCGCCAACGCATGAAACTGCGTGAGTTGATCGTCGGTCAAGATCGCGACGATCAGCAGGATGGCATCGGCTCCCCACTGGATCGCTTCGAGAATCTGGCGTTCATCAATAATGAAGTCTTTGCGAAGCAACGGCAGCGATACCTCGGCGCGAATGGCCTTCAAATACTCCAGCGAACCCTGGAAGAAGTTCTCGTCGGTGAGCACAGACAAACAGCTCGCCCCGGCAGCTTGGTAGGCGCGCGCGATTCGCACGGCATCGAAATCCGGGCAGATTACCCCCGCGCTGGGAGAGGCTTTCTTCACTTCCGCAATAAGCCCAACGTCACCGGTGGCCGGTCGGGCGAGGGCACCGAAGAAATCGCGCACCCCATTCCCTCGCTGGCGGATGGCCTCGCGTAATTGGTAGGCAGCGATCGGGCCTGTTGGCAGGCGCGCCACTTCCACCTTCTTCTGTTCTACGATGGTATCGAGAATATTCATGGCATGGTCGACGGCGACGATAATGGCCGCCTCAAACAGAAGATGGAACAGCGAGTGCTCGTTTACTCTTCGTCATCTTTGACCCCCGGCATGCGTTTCGTCGGACAACCCGCCCGTAGCCATCCATTGACGTAAGGATCGAGATCTCCGTCCATGACCGCTTGCACATCGCTGGTTTGGACTCCTGTCCGCAAGTCCTTAACCATGCGGTACGGTTGAAACACATAACTGCGAATCTGATTACCCCAACTCACGCTGCCCTTCTCGCCATAAAACTTCTCCATCTCCGACTTCGCTTGATCGAGTCTCAGGGCGTAGAGTTTCGCCTTCAGCATTTTCATGGCCGTCACTTCGTTCTGCGCCTGGCTGCGCTGTTGTTGTGACGCGGAAACCAACCCGGTTGGAATGTGAGTCAACCGAACAGCCGTTTCGACTTTATTGACGTTTTGACCTCCCTTACCTCCAGAGCGGAAGGTGTCGCGCCGAATTTCCGTGTCGGGAATATCGACATCCGCGAGGGTCAACTCGTCGAGTTCGGCAACGATATCGACACTGGCGAAACTGGTGTGACGGCGTTTGTTGGAATCGAAAGGCGAAATGCGGACCAAACGATGCACGCCGCGTTCGGCTTTGCAGAATCCGTAGGCATTCGTGCCTTGGACAGTGAATGTGATGCTCTTTAATCCAGCCTGCTCTCCAGGCAATGCGTCGCTGACTTCATATTTCCAGCCGCAACGTTCGAACCAGCGCTGATACATGCGAGAGAGCATCATGGCCCAATCTTGTGACTCGGTTCCACCGGCACCCGATTGGATGCTGAAGATCGCGTTGCGGGCATCGTGGGGTCCGGTCAGCAAGACCTCCAGTTCGAATCGATTGACCGTTTGATCGATACGGTCCAATTCCGTATCGGCTTCCTTTTGGATGCGGTCTTGTTCGGGGGCAGGCTCGGTTTCCCCAATTTCCAGCAGGACCTGCAAGTCGGCCAGACCCGTTTCGAATTTGAGCAATGGCTCAATCTTGCGCTTCAGCAGGTTGCTTTCTTCGATGAGTTTCTGCGCCTGTTCGCGATTGTTCCAAAAGCTTTCCGAGGCCATTTGCGCCTCGAGCTCACCTAACCGTTGTTGCGCTTTCGGGACGTCAAAGAAACCTCCGTAACTGGGTCAATTTGCCGCCGAGAACATCGAGATTGGACCGTGTGACTTCGAACATAAAGCGCGGCAAGTTAGGAGCAGAGATGGTGACAATGGAAGAGCGAAGTGATGCCGGGTTTGATGGGGCGCCTCTCCGAGTTGTGGGAATTTTGGAGATCGGTCGTCCCTGCAATTCCCCAAAAGCGGTGGAGGGCCACCGCACTGCCGCCTGAGGGCGAAACTCCGAGCGGATGGGCGCTCAACTCTCCCCTATCCACCGCGACTTACGCGTCGTAAGCTACGGATGCCGAATGGATAAGCTCTTGCTCATCGACGACGAAGCGGACGTGCAATACTCGTTCCGCCGCATATTTGATTCCCCCGAAGTGCAGTTGCACACCGCCTCGACCGGTGAGGACGGCCTTCAAATGATTCAGCAGATCCGGCCAGACTTGGTCATCACCGATCTGCGCATGGCCGGTTTGAATGGCCTGGAGACCTTGCGACGCATCCGTCAACTCGACGCCAAGTTGCCGGTGATCTTGATGACTGCCTACGGGACCACCCAGACCGCCATCGAAGCCATGAAACTGGGGGCTTATGACTACATCCTAAAGCCCTTCGACGTCCCGAAGCTCAAGAGCCTGGTGGCCTCGGCGCTCAAAGCATCGCACGATATGCGTGAAGCCGTGTCTTTGAAGCCGCTGCTGGAATCCGAGGATTACGAAACCGGTGTCGTCGGCAGAAGTGAAGCCATGCAGATGGTGTTCAAGCTGATCGGTCAGGTCGCCGTCACCGATGCCACGGCCCTGGTCACCGGCGAAAGCGGCAC
>SXSK01000273.1 GCA_005793375.1 Verrucomicrobiales bacterium
GGCTCCTCACCAACAGGTCCGAAACATGCGCGCAGATCCCTGTCCCGCTCTTCAGCCGAAGGTCGCCACGAACTGTTCAAGATTTACTACACCCCAATGCGGACTCCTTGAAACCCATTGGGGTGGTAACACCGTTCGCACGGAGGCAGTTTGAACACTTCGATTACCCGATGCATCCGTCGCCCGAAGTGTCACGGTCTGCCAACCGATTTCGGCCGCGCCGAAACTCACCGAGTTCGCGAAACCAGCACCAGTCGTCACTAAATTGCCCTTGGCAATTTCGAGAATTGGCGCTCCACAATTATCCGTCGACCCCGCATTCACCTGGGCCACTGTCAAGGATCCAACGCCCGAAGAATTCAACGTGACGGTCACCGGCTGAGTGCGCGCCACTGGCAGCTCATCATCAGCGACCGTTACCGTGAATGATGAGGACGCGATGAAGGTTGAGGCCACATGCGCGGAAGCTTGAACGGTGGTTACACCGATTGGGAACTCGTACTGAGACGGGATCACTTGCCCGTTGACCGAATAAACCACGGACAACTCTGAAGCAATGCCGGGCGCCGCGGTGGCCTCCAATGCGACCTCCACTGTGCAATCGCCAGTACCATCGGCTGACGTCGTCACCTGAACGTCCGCCGGGAATTGGATAGCGCTCTCAGGGCTATTCACGACAACCGTACGGGTCTTAAATTCGGCGATCCCAGCTGTCGTAGAAGGCGAATAACGGGGGTCCTCCGCGTTGATGGGTTGTCCCGGAATGCCACTTCCAAAATAAACGCTGAAATCATAGGTGCCATCGGGCACAGCATTTCGCGGAGGGTGCTTAAAGCCGCACGCCCTAAGAAATCGGTGATAACAGGGAAGTAATAGGCCGGACTCCCAAAGACGGGGTCGCCCGCGCCATCCACCAAAATCTGACCGGACGCGTCGAATTGAAGGGGTTTGAAGACAAAGAAAACGGTCCGCTCCGCCAACGGATTTCCATCGCTCGATAGGCTGGCCACGAACGGTGTTGGCTTACCGGCCTCCACAAAGATAGTTCCTGTCGGTGTTAAGTGGAGTGCACTGGTACCCTTGGAAATAGTGAATGGCAGGGAATCTTGCGACGGACGATACACGTCATCGCCCGCGAATGAGGCTCTGAGGGAATAAATCCCGGGGAAACCGAGCATCGACAGCTGCACCGTGGCCACTCCGTTCGCGTCGGTCACGCCCCGGGTTTCTTGGGTGCCCAATGCCAGGGTAATCAACTTGCCGGGAATCGGAACGTTATCCACCATCAGCTTGGCGCGAAACGCCACTTGGCGCGAATAAACAGCAGATCCCGAAACCGGCGGTTCAATAGTCAGCGTCGAGGCCCTCGCGGGAAGTGTCGAGGTGCCGCCGGGGATGTAGTAGGCACCGAGTTTGGTATCGAGCGTCACCAAACCAACGCCGTTAGCTGCCTGGACCAGGTACCGGAGATTTCCGGGCAAGGCACCATTCAGCGGCAACAGGCCCTCCCAGAGTGTTGAATCCCCCTGCGGATCAGGCTGAGTCAGATTGAGCGATTCCCATCGCCCATGAAACCCTGGTGTGCCGCGGACGCCTGTGTAGGTGAACCAGACTTCCTGAATGCCAGCGAAAGGATTCCCTGCGACCTTGACTCGGATTCGAACCCGATCCGAATCAATGACCTCGTCCGAGACATTCAGAATCGCGGGTGGCGCCGAGAGCGCCGGCGTGATGGAGGCCTGTGATTGGCCACCGGTAACCTGGTAAGTAGTTGAGTTCTCATTATAGAACAACCGGAAGGTCAAACCCGTGAACTTGCGGAATGTGCCGAATGGATCCTCCGTGTCGCGAGAGATGAACTGCGAGGGCATAACGAATAACCGGGTCGCTTCTGACGGGCTTCCAGAGGCGGCGCACAGCGCATCGAAGTAATTGACATTCCAAAAGCGGATGGGGAACAGGATATCCGACAGGAATTGTGTGTGCGGCCCGCTAAGTTCAGTGGCGGGGGAGCTCACCAGCGGAAGAAGATCCGACTCGTCCTCATAAGTGGCCGACCGGAAACCCACACCTCGAAGCACACTGCCAAGAACCGTTACGTTTCGAACTTCCAAAGGAAACAAAGGTTCCGATGGATTGCCAGCGACACCATTGCCACCAGAGAAGTAAGTGGCGATCAGTTTATTGTCACCCGGGGTATCCAAGTCTTCGAGTTCCTTGGTGTTCTCAATGAATGTCGGCTGGATTCCGAGATCTGCATATTGCAGACCGAACGTCTGGCCCGGAATCGGTGCCGGGGTGAGCGCGGTGACGATGGAAGTATCGGGAGCTGGAGTCCCGCGACCCGCCGGTAGATCGAGCGAAAGCATCGGCAAACCGAAGAGGGTTGCCTGCAACAATGCCTTCTCATGCAATCCACGCATCACGGGAGTTTCCGCCAGATAAACCGCTTTGGCTCGGGCGAGGGCTCGCCCAATGGAAACCGGACCCGTGCCAGTGCGTAATTGCTGAGCAAAATTCAAATAGAGTCGTTCACTGTATTCGAGAATCTCCGTGTCACCATACTGATAACCCGTCCCCGCAATGAGCACCGCTCCCTTGCCAGCAAATGCCTGTGCCCAATCCGGCGTCGGAGAGACTTGAGGCACCGCATCGCTGTTCACAATGTTGTAGCCGGAATGGCAACCCGCACTGAACACAATACTGTTCACTAGGTTAACACTCGAATCCGCCAATTCAGATGAAGTCATCCGCGTCTGATAGTCTGCCGCCAGGGCGCCACCCGAGCTGAAATGCCCGGCGAGGAAGATCAGATCATGTCGGCTGCCGAGCAGTTTCGCCCGAAGTTGGTCCGCGTTCCAACCCGTGGCTGGAGTCTCACCCGCCGGCTGGATCAATTCGTTCACACCAAGGCCCAGCCCCGCTTGAAATTCGCCACGGATCGCTTCAGCAGCATCCGTCAGGAAGTCGTAACCCGTGACTAATGCCGTCGTCGGCGTCGCCACAACTCCCGCAGCGGTTTGTTCGTAGGCATCCAGCTGAGCCGTGATCTCAGCCAGAGTTTCAACCAACCGCCCAACACCAATCTCCAAGAGCGGCAAGGAGGCCACCTTCAGTGAAAGCTCGCAGGTGGCTCCATAGTAGTCTTGGGTCAGGAAATAGCCAAGTTTTAGCGCCGCTTCGGATGCACTCGTGTTCAGTACCGGCGGAATGTAATTGTTTTCGTTGGCCAGCAACCCTTGGTCCGGTTGGCGGAAGAACGGCAGGATCGCGTCGTTCCCTACCAGCACAATGGATTCAATCTCCGGATGCGACGCGCGGTATTGGGTCACCAAGTCGCGAATGGCGTTCGCAACGATATTCTTGGCGGCAACGCAGGAAGGCTCGGCGTCCGCCTGCGCGTTGGCGGCAAAAACACGGGCGTCCAAGCCAACATCCAGCACCACGCCGGCAACTTCCGGACGTTCTGCGAAACTTTGGAGCCGACTACGCAGAGCACTGACTTCCGCGGCAGTGCCTGAATACGTCGCCAATCGAGTGTCGTCGACCAGGATGAGTGATTTGATAACTCCCGAAGTAGGCACGACCGTGGTTGAGTGCGGGAGGTCTTCAAGGGGGATGATATTCTTGCAAGCTCCAGTCAACATGTGGACCGCCAACTTGAAATTCCGTCCAGGGGCAAACACCCCATTGCGTCCCCTCACCCGCACGTAAAAGTCGCGTGCATTGTCCCAAGTGTTCGCCAGGATCGCTTCATTGCCAATGCCAGGGAATGCCGAGACGCCAACAATACTGCGAAGCTGAGCGTCGGAGAAGGCAGCACCCGAGAAGGCGGCACCGGACCACGCAGCGCCTGACACCGCATCGGTAGAGAATGCCGCACCAGAGAATGCTGCACCCGACCAGGCAGCCCCAGACCACGCCGCTCCAGACCACGCCGCTCCAGACCACGCCGCCCCGGACCAGGCCGCACCAGAAAACGCCGCACCGGCTACCGCATCGGCCGACCAGGCCGCTCCAGACCAAGCCGCGCCGGAGAACGCGGCACCAGAGAACGCCGCACCGAAGAAAGTATCAGCCGCGTAAACATCCGGCGACCAAGCGGCTCCGCTGAAGGCCGCACCAGAAAATGCGGCTCCAGACCACGCAGCTCCAGACCACGCAGCCCCAGACCAGGCCGCACCGGAAAATGCCGCACCAGAAAACGCAGCGCCTGCAAAGGCCTCACTTGAAAAGGCATCTGCCGCAAAAGCATCCGCCGCAAACTCAGCATTTAACTGTGTGAGATCTCCTACAGACTGAACCTGATTTAGGGAATCGTAGGTATCTTGGATATCCTTGTAGAGAACGATGTCATAATTCTCAGGAAGGTTCTCCAAGGTCACCAGGAGCTTGCTCCCCGGCTGAACTCGGAATTTGTACCACCGTGATTGGGATGGAAGACCAATGCATTCTTCGATGGTCGCGCTGGTCAGCCCGGAATTTGGATCTGGCTCCGGCAGCAGCAGCCGAGTCGCCACCGGCCAAGCCAGGTTCAATGGCAACACCACGACATCAAGAACCGCCGTGGACGTGTTTCCCACTTGGTCCTGGCTCACACAGGTGACCCGAGTCACACCCAATGGATACTCCACCTCCAAACCCAAGCCGTCGCTCCGCGTCACCGACAACGAAGGAATCGCTGTGCAACCGTCGGATGCCGCGATCAATGGCAACGATACCGCCGTTCCGCAGGCGGTTGGTGCCGCAAAGGCAATTACCGGGGTGGTCGGCAATCCCAGAATCACTGGAGGCAGAGCATCCGATGAGCTCACCGGACTGACCACCGTGTTGTTGGAACTTACCGGGTCGATCACATCGCTCGATACCGTCGCGGAATTCGACAAGCCACCACATGGCACCGTCGCCTCAACCGTCACCAAGGCCTGTTCTCCTGATGCCAAAGTTCCCAGAAGTACCCGACTACCATCCACAGTTCCCTGAGTCGTTGTCGTCGACCCGGCAATATCCGAGTTCTGGAGAACCACCCCCGTCGCACTTGAGCCGCCCAAATTGCGTACAGTAATGGTAAACTTGGCGCGGTCCCCTACTGGCACGACGCTAGCAAGAACGGACTGACGAACCTCCAAATCTGCAGTCAGCCCAAATGCCGTCTTGTCTACGGTCACACTCACCGCGGCATCCACGTTCGCGCTGGCATAAGCCTTTCTGGAATTGCCTGGATACGTCGACGAACCCACCCCATTCGGTGAATCTTGGCCTCGAGCCAAATGTGCCCCATAACTCAGCAAGACAGTCTTGGTCCTCCCATCGGCTTTAACCAAAACATGGACCGGTAACACCTTAACCCCATTCACCAAGCTGTAGGGTCCAAACCCCGTCACCGACGCGTTGAATATCCGCAATCTACCGTTGGATTGATCGCCTGGAACTTGAAGGTCGTCTGGGATCACAGCTTCCACCGCCGTGCCCAAGCTGCTGTATCCAAACCCAGCTGTGGCATCCGACACCGTAGGACCCGCAAAAAAGTCAAAAAACCGGGGCGTCCCGTCTCCTGACGTGTGATCCAACTTCAGGTAGATGGTGTTGGCCGTTCCCGAAGGCAAGATAACGGCATACCGCAGGCTGACGGTTTCGCCTTCTGCAACCCGCGCGTTATTGCCGTTGAGCACACTGCCCCAGACTTGGCTAAGGTTCAGCCAGCCATCGATCCGGCAAGGATGTTGATTCGACGCTTGGGAGAGGACGCTGCCAGTGGCGAAGACCACCACACAGACGAGCCACCAAAGTCTTCGCGCCAAATGATTTAGAGGATGAGAGTTCATTGACGTCAATCTGGAATTGCGATGTGAGCTGGCTCGGATGAAACAATTTGAACGAGCGTGCGCAATCTAGGTTCCATCCAATTTCTCAACTAGATCAAGGCCTGAGCGCCCCGCGGTTAACGGTCAGCGCAGATGCTACCTAATACTAACTACGGAGCAAGGCTGAGCTAACTCGCTCAATTCCTCTGTTACGCAACCACTTGAAAAGCAATTGGTTACACTATAGTGAATTAAATTGAACAGACGCGTCATTACCCATGAGAAAGCAGGTTCCACGCCAAGGTTCAGCGCTGAGAGGTGAGGAAAATCCAAGTCGCAATACAAACAATATGCACCACCTGATCGCAACCGATAAGCAGGAGGCTGGCATCCGGCGAGGCCTCGGATTTCTTGTAGACCCGAAACCACCACCGGAGGGGAATTCGAGTGTCGACCAGCATGTGGATCAATCCCAACACGAGCCCAGCCTTCCAGCCCAACGGGAATGCGAGCAACAGGGCGTGGATCCCGGAGTGAACCCAAGCCGCCGGGTGAGACAGGTACACTTTGTTGGCTGCCATCCATTCATTCTGGAGAAGCCAATCCGCAACGAGGTGCAGCACCAAGGCGGTTTCGAAAATGGTCATCGGCGTGGATTCAATAGACGTGGCGTTTCAAGGTGACAGGCAACATCTATGCGGGGTTATAGGGAGGAAGAATATCCACGCCAAGCTGCGATCGAACATCTCACAACTCGCAAGAAATCGTTGTCAACTTCACGGTCCGTGTGCAGGGTCATTTGGCAACGTTTGCCTCCAGCCAACACCACCGCGTGGTTCGGCCGAACTGAAGAATTCGTAAGCGTTCGTCCAGGCTGAGACTGAAAGCGTGCCCTGGCAGAGGCGTCCGAAGCGGATGGGGGCACCGTGAACTTGTGGAACTGTTCAATGCATACATTGCGTGGGACCGGGCGCTGGCGATTCAGCAGAACATGGAATTGCCCAGCAGGACCCAGGGCGCTGCCTTGTTCGCAGATATTTCCGGCTTCACCCCGCTGACCAAAGCCCTAGCGCGCGCTCTCGGACCCCGCCGCGGCGTCGAAGAACTCTCCATCCACCTCAATCGGGGTTACACACCGCTCGTCGCCGAGGTTCATCGCTTCGGAGGAAGTGTCATCGCGTTCGCCGGCGATGCCATTACCTGCTGGTTTGATGGCGACCTCGGAGTCCATGCGGTCGCCGCCGGCCTCTCCATTCAGCGACAGATGGCTCAGTTCGCCAAGGTCACCATCCTCGACGGCAGCACTGTCAGCCTCGCCGTCAAAGCCTCCGTCGCCCGTGGCCCTGCCCGTCGCTTCCTTGTCGGCGATGTGGCGATTCAACGCCTGGATGTCCTCGCTGGCGAAACACTGGAACGAATGGCAGCAGCAGCCAGTGTTGCGGCCAAGGGCGAACTAATTCTCGATGCCCTGACCGCCGAATCCCTAATAGACCAAGTTGATTATTCCCAATGGCGACTCGAAGAATCGACAGGGCAGCGCTTTGCTGTTGTCGAGAAATTGCGATGTCTACTAAAGGACCCACCCAGAAGACCCATTCCGACACTTTCGGAAGCTCAGGTTCACCCCTGGATCCTAAAACCCGTCTTCAGCCGACTGGCCTCAGGCCAGGGCGAATTCTTGACGGAGCTTCGTCCCGCCGTCCCCATCTTCCTTAAATTCGATGGCATTGATTATGACGGGGATGACCGGGCGGGCGAAAAACTCAGCGGGTTCATTGGCTGGGTGCAACGCCTGCTGACCAGTTACGGCGGGTTTCTCATCGATGTCGCGGTCGGTGACAAAGGGAGCTATCTTTACTGCTCGTTCGGAGCCCCTATCACTCACGAAAATGATGTGTGGCGTGCCCTGACTGTATCGGCTCAACTCCGCAATCCGCCGCCGGAGCTCAGTTTCATTTCCATCGTTCAGATTGGCATTAGTCGCGGCATGATGCGCACTGGAGCCTATGGCGGGACCGAACGTAGGACCTACGGGGTTTTGGGCCCCGAGGTTAACATGGCAGCGCGCCTCATGGAAAAAGCCAAGTCGGGCCAAGTCCTGGTCACCGGCAGCGTGCGGGAAGATTCCGGAACGGCTTTCATCTGGGAAGACATGCCGCCCATGCTCGTCAAAGGCAATTCCGATCCCATATCTGTTTCGGTGCTCCTCGAGCCTTCCCGCTCATTCGCTTATCGGGTCAATCTGGCTGGCAACGAGTTGCCATTGGTCGGTCGTGTCCGGGAGTTGAATAGCGTGGATGAACGCATTCGAGCCATCGAAAAGAACCGCGGCCAAGCCCTGGTGCTCGTCTCAGAGGCGGGCCTCGGAAAATCCCGACTGGCCCGCGAAATTGTCAGGCGCGCCACGGATCGCGGATTTGTCAGCCTCGTTGGTCAATGCGTCTCGCATGGAACACAAACCAGCTACCTGGCTTGGTGGCCGGTATGGTCTGAATTTTTTCACCTCGACCTCGATCAGTCTGCCGGAGAGCGCATCGCGTCATTGGAGACTCAACTGGCGGAGGTCGATAAGGCACTCCTACCACGATTACCCCTCCTAGGTGCAGCACTCAACCTAACGATCCCCGATAATGAGGTGACCGGACAGTTTGACGCGAAATTGCGGAAAGCGTCGCTCGAAGCGCTCTTAGCGGACTGCGTTCGCCACCGTGCCACCACCCAACGCCTGTTGTTCTTTCTTGAAGATGCACAGTGGATGGACCCTCTATCGGCAGACCTTCTCGAGGTGATCGGTCGAGCTGTGCAACGGCTTCCAGTGATGCTGCTCGTCACACGCCGCCCACCCGACACAGGCATCCAGTCAGGCCTCGTCTTGGAATCCCTGGCAAATAGTTGGGTCGTGCGTCTGGAAAACTTGGCCCCACCCGAAGCTGCCGAGTTACTGAAACAGAAGATTGAACGAAGCCGCTGCGCGGGGGGCTTCGCCGAAGTAGACGCCCGGGGTGGTCTGGAGCACACGCTCCGGACCTATGATCAAAACCTCGTTCATATCCACATCGAAATCCACCACAGCTCCCGCGCAGCTGCCGAGAC
>SXSK01000274.1 GCA_005793375.1 Verrucomicrobiales bacterium
AGGCTCCTCACCAACAGGTCCGAAACATGCGCGCAGATCCCTGTCCCGCTCTTCAGCCGAAGGTCGCCACGAACTGTTCAAGATTTACTACACCCCAATGCGGACTCCTTGAAACCCATTGGGGTGGTAACACCGTTCCCATCGCCAGCCTCCAGGCTGATCCCAAATCAGACCTCCAGGCAGCGGCAAAAAAACTGGCAGAGGCCCCGAACTATTCTTGGGTCGCCAAATCCGAAATTGAAGGGGGACAATTCACACCCGCGCCAGTCCTCGGAAAAGCCGAAAAAGGGGGGTTCGCCGTGCTCACGACCGAACGTGAGGGTACGGTCACCACCGCCGTTCAGCATGGCACTGCCGCCGTGGTGAAAACCGATGATGGCTGGAAAACTACCGAGGAATTGCAGGGCGGCGGGGGCGGCGGTCGCGGAATGCGCGCCGGTAATCTGCTGCGCGCAAAGCGTCCCGATGCCGAACTCGCCGGTTTGGCCAACAAGGTCAAGGAGCTGAAATCCGCGGATGGGGCGATCATTGGCGATCTCACCGAGGAAGGCGCCAAAGAGCTCATGACATTCGGTCGCGGCGGACAGAATGGCCCCAAGAACGCCAAAGGCAGTATTAAGGTTTGGCTCAAGGATGGCGCCGTGGCGAAAATGGAAGTGAAGACTTCCGGAACCATAAGCCGCAATGGCGAAGACCGCGATTTCGCTTCGACTCGAACCGTCGAAATCAAGGACGTCGGAACCACCAAGTTGGAGGTTCCCGAAGACGCCAAGAAGAAATTGGGTAAATAATTCAACCACACCGTCCGTAAATAAGGGTTTGGGTTTGTCCGTTTGAATTTCCCGAGACATCATTCCCACATGCGAATCGAAAATCGTGCCTCCCGTAGCGGCTCGGCGGGTATCGTTTGGTTGGTTATCCTGTTATTGCTGGGGGTGGTTGGTTGGTTTGCCTGGAAGAAATACGGCACGAGTACCACAACCGCCGCCGGTCCCAGTTACCGAACCAACATCATCTCGAAGGGCGACGTGGTTCAAAATGTCACCGCGAATGGCTCACTAACGGCGGTAAAGAACGTTGAGGTCGGCAGCCAGGTCTCCGGGATCATCAAGGAGATGAATGTCGACTTTAACTCTCAGGTGAAAGAGGGGGATGTGTTGGCGCGGATCGACCCAGCGACCTATGAGCGCGCACTCCTCCGCGCCGACGCGGATCTCGCGAATTCTATGGCAGGACTGGAGATGGCTCAGTTTAACATGACTCGAGCCACCAACCTGTATTCCAGCAAGCTGATATCTGAAACAGAATATACCCAAAACCTCGTCTCCTTGCATCAGGCCGAGGCGCAGGTCAAAACCCGACAGGCCGCACTCGAGAGCGCAAAAGTAGATCTCGAACGTACCACCATCTACGCCCCCATCAGTGGTATCGTCATCACCCGATCGGTCGAAGCAGGCCAGACCGTCGCGTCCAGCTTTAGCACTCCGCGTCTCTTCGTCATTGCCAATGACTTGCGCAAAATGCAGATCGAAGCCGCCGTCTCAGAAGCCGACGTCGGCGGCGTGAATGACGGCCAGACCGTCGACTTTTCCGTCGACGCTTTCCCCACCCGCAAGTTCAAAGGGAAGGTTCGCCAGGTCCGATTCCAGCCGACCACAAACCAAAACGTGGTCACTTATACCACCATCGTCGAAGTCGAAAACCGGGAATTGAAACTGCGCCCGGGAATGACCGCCAATGCGTCGATCATCACCGCCGAACGCCGTGGAGTGCTGCGTGTTCCGAATGCCGCTCTCCGGTTTAATCCTCCGAAGGATGCCATCGTCAAGGCCGTGGCCAAACTCGTCGGGGAGACTGATGCGCCTACCGGCAGCAAGATCGAGGTGTTCGAAGACGGCCCCTTCGCCGGGGCTCCCAAACCTCCTTGGAGTGAACCTCGGCGGCGACCCTCCGACGAGGAACGTAAAGAGTGGGAAACCAAGCTGTCTCCCGATGAACTTCAGAAATACAACGATATGCGCCTAAAAATCCGGCAGATGATGCAGGATGGGGGAGGCGCCGGCGGCCCAGGAGGCGGTGCTTTTGGCGGCGGAGGCGGCGACCGCCAACGCTCCACCCAAGAAGGTCCCGTGACCAAGACGCTGTACATCATCGCTGCGGATCAACCCGCCAACCAAAACCCGCTAAAACCCATACTGGAAGCCAAAGTCGTAAAACTTGGCATCAGCGACGGCACCAACACCGAAGTCATCGAAGGCCTTGGAGAAGGCGATGTCATAGTCACAGGCTTGGCAACCTCCGAAACCGCAGCGGGCAGCTCCGGCCAGCGCCCTCCAGGTAGCCCCTTCGGCAGTCCCTTCGGTGGGGGCGGTCCTCCTCGCCGTTGATCGGCCGGGTAAACGAACCCCATCATTCCAGCCGATGCAAGCCGTTATCCAACTCGAGGACTTTCGCAAGACGTATCAGACCGGAGAAATCGAGGTCCATGCCGTTCGAGGCGTTAACCTCACCATCCAACCCGGCGAATTCGTCGCCATCATGGGAGCCAGCGGGTCCGGTAAATCCACCATGATGAATACACTCGGCTGCCTCGATCGCCCCAGCGGCGGACGCTTCCTCCTGGATGGCACCGAGGTCGGCAAGTTGAACCGCGATGAACTCGCCGATTTGCGCAATCAAAAGATCGGTTTTGTCTTTCAGGGGTTTAATCTCCTCAGCCGCACCTCCGCCCTGGATAATGTCAGCCTCCCAATGCTCTATCGGCGCCCCGGTATGTCGGGACGCCAACAGCGCGAACGCGGCATGAAAGCCCTCGAAATGGTCGGTCTCGACAAACGCTCAGACCATCACCCGAACCAACTGAGCGGCGGTCAACAACAACGTGTCGCCATCGCCCGCGCATTGGTAAATGAGCCAAAATTGCTCCTCGCAGACGAACCCACCGGAAATCTCGACTCGCGCACCAGCATCGAGATCATGGGCATTTTCCAGTCCCTCAATGCCCTGGGCATGACCATTCTCATGGTCACTCACGAACTCGATATCTCCAGGTATTGCCGGCGCGTGGTGGTCATGCGCGACGGCCGGGTCGTCAGCGATTCCCAGGTCACCGACCGACTCAGTGCGACTGAACAACTACAGAAACTGGATGCCGAACAAAAAGCCGTTCAATTGTCATGATCCTCGTTGCCATTCTCAAAATCGCGTTCGGCGCGCTGCGTCGGAATTTTCTCCGCACGCTCCTGACGATGCTCGGTATGATCTTCGGGGTCGGGGCTGTCATCGTTGGTGTCGCCATGGGATCCGGTGCCAAGGCCGCCATTGAAGCCCGCATCGCCAGTATGGGTCAAAACGTCGTCCAGGTAATGTCGGGCGCCGTCAGCCGTGGCGGATTCCGAGGTGGCTTCGGTATGAACCCCACTCTGACCGAGGCGGATCTGCAGGCCATCCGAAATGAGGTCGAAGGCATTAGTGGTGTCAGCCCTGAAGTCCGATCGTTTGCTCAGATCGCCTTCGGAAGCCAAAACAACAATGTGCAAATCACCGGCGTCAGCGAGGAGTTCGTCAATATTCGCTCCTGGCCCGTCGTGAATGGCGACAATTTTTCGGAAGCGGATGTCCGCAATGCCAATAAAGTGGCCCTGATCGGCCAGACCACCCTCAAGACATTGTTCGGCGAAGGCGCCACGGCCGTCGGCCAGATCATCCGCATTAAGAACGCCCCTTATACAATCATCGGCGAACTCGCCGCCAAAGGGACCAGCGGCTTCGGTAGCGACCAGGATGACGTCGTGCTCATCCCCTATACCAGCGCCATGAAACGCCTGACCGGTGGCAATACGTATCGCGCCTTCTATTTGCAGGCCAGTTCTCCAACCGGCCTCGATTCCGTCAAACAACAACTGACCGAATTATTGCGTCAAAAGCACAAGATCTCCGAAGGCCGCGACCCCGATTTCATGGTCATGACCCAACAAGAGCTGAATGAAACCTTCACCGCAACCTCGGTCATGCTGCGCCGACTCCTCACCATCTTCGGTGGGGTAACTCTGCTGGTGGG
>SXSK01000275.1 GCA_005793375.1 Verrucomicrobiales bacterium
CGAATTCACCATGCTAGAGGCCTACGAGGCCTATGGCGATGACGAGACCATGATGGAGACCGTTGAATCCCTGATCAAACACATCGCGGAAGCGGTACTCGGCACCTTGGTGATTGAGCACAAGAACCCGGATGGTCAGATTTACAAGACCATCGACCTACGCACTTGGCGGCGTGTGCGCTATAAGGATCTGGTTCGCGAGAAAGCCGGTGAGGATTGGTTTGCTGTGACTCCCGAGGAACGTCGTCGTCGGGCGATTGAAGATCTAAAACTCGGCGGGGATATTGCTGCGGCGTATGAGGATTTTGAGGTGACGGGTGCGGTGTTCGAAAAATTGGTGGAACCCACGTTGATTCAACCGACGTTTGTTACTCATCTGCCGAAGCATATCGTGCCACTGGCCAAGTTGTCGCCCGAAGATCCAACCTGTGTCGAAGTGTTCGAGTGCTGCATCAACGGACAGGAAATCGCCCCGGGTTATACCGAGCAAAACGATCCCATCGAACAGCGCGAACGCCTGGAACATCAGGCGGGTGGTGAGCAGCAGAAATTGGACGACGATTTCCTGGTGGCACTGGAGCATGGCATGCCGCCCGCGGGTGGTATCGGTATTGGCATCGATCGTCTTTGCATGATGCTCCTAGGTCAGGAGAGCATCCGTGATGTGATCCTGTTCCCGCAATTGAAGCCGAAGTATTAGAGCTGCAGCCATCGAAGAACTCCGGTTGTTTTAGATCAAACGCTGAAGAATTTTGAGAAAGCGGCAGAGGACTGCGCGCACTCCAAAAGGCCACTACTCTGTCCTCGACGCCGGCGAGCGTAGGATGGATCGGTTGCGGGTGAAAACTTCGGTGGGGACACCCAGGGATCGTTTGAGGGCGACATCGCGATCCCAGGGATTTTCGATGGAGGCGATCTGCTCCATCTGTTCTCGGGTCAGGTTCAAGGGATAGTACCAGGGCGATACCAGGGCGGTGTTCACCAGCGGGAAATCCGATCCATACAACAATCGATCTCGGAACTCTGGCGCGGTGAGGGCTTCCTTCAAGTAACCCAGCTTGTTGACTTGCGTGAGCGACGAGAGTTCGGTCCAGAGATTCGTGTACTCCTGCATCAATGGCTTGAGTCGATCGGTGTCGCGCTGACCCTCATTGGATCCAGTGCTCGCGATGTGCGCGGCAATCACCGTCACACCGAGTTGCAGCGGCAGTCGCAGTCGCACAGGGTCGCACAATTCGTCGCGGGCATTCGTGAAGGAGCGCTCCTGTCCCGTGTGCGTGAGCAACGGCATTCTGTGATGGATGAGTCGCCGGTAGAATGGAACGAGGTTCGTATCTCCGGGGTCAATCCCCATCACCGAAGGGATCCATTTCATCAACACGGCGCCGTTCGTCGCGCACCAGTCGAGTTGGGCGAGCGCATCGCGACGGTACGGATTCACGCTGGCGCCGAACAGAAGGTTGGTATGTTGGGCGACTTCGCGGGCGATGAACGAATTGGGGATGTAGACCTCGGTCGATTCGGTGTCCAGCGTGCCATCGGGGCGCACGGATCCATCCAGGGCGAGGATTACGGCTTGGTGCACCTGCTGGCTGGCGGCCAGTTTTGAAGCGATTCGCCGGATCAGGAGAGAATCCCCTTGGGTTTCGAGTTCTTGTCTCGTGGCGCTGAAGGCGCGGAGGTAGATGTCGAATTTGTAGCTATCCCGCATCGCCTTTGAGATGAAACAACCACTATTGCCACCGCCGATGCCCGCGGTGTGGCAATGAAGATCGACCACTGTGGGAGGTGGGGTTGAACTCGGGGTCAGATAGTGGCCTTGAAATAGAACCCACCGCAATGCGAGCCCTGTCAAGAGGACAATTCCGAAGCCGAAAAACAGTTGCCTCATGCGGCGCCAAAGGGTTCCTTGAGTTGTCGGCGACGGGCTGACTGGATGAAGGTTAGCGGGCATCCTGGAAGTGTTCTACCAAAGAAACGAACGCTTCACCGCCAATTCGCGGCCGCCGTCGAGCAATGTGGCTTGCCAAGACAACACCGAACCCGCTTCGGTAAACCGCTCACCGTCGAGATGAATCGAACTCCATTTTCTGCCCAAAAATCCTGGCTTTACAGCGGTCTCGAGAACGAGCGGTGCCATTTCGGCGCGATTAGCGGTCCGCAGTTCGAGTCGGAGTGTCAGGGGGCCGCGCACCCTACGTTGCGCTCGCCAGTGGATGTCGAATCGAACGCCACGGACCTTTTCAGGCTGCTTGCGCAATTCCGCCTGGTACGCATCGCGCTCATAGAGACTTGGAGCCAGTGCATGGCGACCTCGATCGTCGAGGAAGTGCGGCAACACTTTGTTAATTCGTGCCTCGGTGGCCTGGAGTAGTGCGGTGGCGAATAGCCAAAGCGCAACCATCGTGGCGTGACGTGTCATTAGGGATTGGCTTCAGCAACAGCCCGTGAGGTGCGATTGGACTAAAACCGGCGAGGGATGGGCAGAATTGCTGGCTGGCTCTTGATCCCAACTGGTGCCGAGAGGGAGGGATTGGGTGTCAACAGGGGGCCCGAGGGAAGGATGGGAGACGAGCCCAAGCCGCCACCCCTGGGAGCCAAGGCGGAGATTGGGTTTAAGGATCGATTGGCGAGACCTGTGTCTGGGAAGGCCCCACGGGACGGGTCCACTACAACGGCACCTGGGGGTAAGGAAGACAAGCTGGACTTCGCGCCGGAGCCACCGAGCAACGCCCCAAACCGAGCTGACCGATCCGCGCCCGCTCCGCCCGGGGTGTTGGGATATAAGCTTGTGGGCGCAGTCGCGGACCCCGCGGTTGAACCGCCCAGAAGTTGATTAAAGTTGGCCTGTCGGGCTTCGTTTTTGGTGTCGCCGATTCCTAACATCTCCTTGCTTTTGGATCCCAGACTGGGTCCGAAATCGCGATCCCCATCAAACTGACTGCGGAAATCGGCGCTGTCATCCGTCCGGATACGTTCCGATTTGAGCCCTGAATCGAGGCGTGGTGAGGCGAATGGCCTTTTTGTTTTTGAATCGGAATCGGGGGAAAGGGGGCTATCGGTGAATGAAGGGAGTCTGCGGACGCCCGGTTTTGATTCCCGATCCCTATCGGAATTGCGCTCGTCGTCTCGGTTTCGGCCGCGATCGGGTTCTCCGCCCCGGTTGCGGGCTGGATTGCGGTTGCCTGTGCGCAGGGATTCCTTGTCGGAACGATTGTTGACACCTGAGCTGTCGGTCTCAGTGTCGGTGGTATCCTCGGCGACCCGGACATCACTCCCGGAGTAAGATCGGACGAAGTCGCTGGTTTCGGAATTGGGCTTTTTGTCCTCGAAATTGAAGCGCTCATTCTTCCTTTTGGTGAGTGCGTCCAGGATCCGTTTTTGGGACTTGGCATCGAGACTACGCGGACCGCTGGGGGTGAGCGACATGGCGTCCTCGGCGTCGCCGGCGTTGTTCCCGCTGAATAGATCACGGGCAGTCCTGCCCGAGGTGTCCAGACTCGGTCGGGCAGGGGCAGAGAGCTTTGGCTGAGGGGCACTCTTATCAGGCGTGACAATCCGGATACTCTCCTGTCCCCAGCCAGCGACCAAGCCGAGCCAGCTCATGGAACTGGACAAGACCAGGGGGCGAATGGACTTCAGACAATGAAAATTCATAGCGTAACACCTGTTGGTACTCCAACCCGTTCGACTCCGTCAAAGGAAAGGGTGTTCAAAATCAACAAACTCTTCTTGCCACACCGGTTCCCTTCGAAATGGTAGGTCCCATGCGTTCCATGACTGGCTATGGCAGGGGTGAGTCTTCTTCTGATGGTAGTAAGATCGTGATCGAACTTCGCTCCGTCAACCGGCGGCAAGCAGAGCTGAATGTTCGTCTGCCTCAAGAATTTGAGGCATTGGAGAATCGGATTCGCGAGATAGTGAACCAAGTATTCGCCCGCGGCCGCTGTGATCTAACGGTGAGTTTCGAGCAGTCTGTAGCCCCTCTGGCTGCCCGGATCAACACCGCCCTCGCAGCAGCGTATGCTGTTCAATTTGAAGCACTCCGGAAGGAATTGGAATTGGAGGATCGTGTGACCTTGGCGCTCTTGGCTCGTTGTCCTGGTGTGGTGCATAACGCGTCGTCATTGGTGGATCCCGAGCTGTTCTGGCCCTTGGTAGAGCGGGCGTTGCGAGATGCGTTGAGCTCCTTTAATGGCATGCGGGACCAGGAGGGCGCCCATTTGTCGGAGGATCTCAGCCAACGCCTTCAGTTCATGCGCGCAGCGCATGGCAGAATTCGGAACCAAGCGCCGGAAGTGTCCAAACGCTATCGGGAACAGCTCCTTCAGCGCATCCGCGCCGCCGGTTTGGAAGGCGTTTCGGATGGGGACGAGCGACTGATGAAGGAAGTCGTCGTTTTTGCCGATCGGTGCGACATCTCCGAGGAACTTTCGCGACTTGAAAGTCATTTTGCCCAGTTTGACGTCTGCAAAGCGGCTGGCGAGGCGGTCGGTCGAAAGTTGGATTTTCTCGCTCAAGAAATGAACCGGGAGATCAACACCATTGGCTCAAAGGCGAATGACGCCCTAATTTCTGCGGACGTGGTCGTGTTGAAGACCGAACTGGAACGGTTTCGGGAACAGGCGCAGAACGTCGAGTAACGTTGGTTGAGGGCGACTTTTTCTGATGTTTTCCGAGATTTCTGGCTATGATGCGTGCCGGATGACACCTGTTTTCCTAGTGATTTCTGCTCCTTCGGGTGCTGGCAAGACGACCGTGAGTGGCGGACTTCTGGAATCGATTCCCACTTTGAGGCGAGTGGTGACTTGTACCACGCGATCGCCCAGGGAAGGGGAAAAGAATGGTGTGGACTACCATTTTTTGGACCTGAAGACCTTTGAGGAGCGGGTGGCGAGCGGGGATTTCCTGGAACACGCCCAGGTCTATGGAAATCGTTATGGAACTTTGAAGTCATCGGTACTGAACTTGCTCCAAAATGGCTTTGACGTGGTTCTGAGCGTGGATGTGCAAGGCGTCGCCGCAATTCAGGAGGCCGCGCATCGCGATGCGGAACTGGGTCAAAGCCTTGTGACCGCCTTTTTGTGTCCACCATCCCTGACCGAATTGGAACGGCGCCTGAGGGGGCGCGGGACTGATTCCGAAGACATCCTAGCGCGGCGCTTGGCCACGGCCCGACATGAAGTCGACCAATGGCGCCACTTCGACTATGTTGTGGCGAGCGGGAGCCGCGAATCGGACTTGAGTCGGATGCAGGCCATTCTTGCAGCGGAAAAACTCAAGACCTGTCGAGCGGCGTTTAGTCTGGCGGGTTGATCAAAAGACAGGATAACGATGGCGTCCTCCAAGATAATCGTGCTCGGCGTGACTGGATCCATCGCTGCCTACAAGGCGGCGGATTTGACCAGTCTGCTTGCCCGAGGTGGGGCGGCGGTCCACGTGGTACTGACCGCCGATGCCCAGCGATTCATCACCCCGTTGCCATTTAAAACCCTGTCCAGAAACCCAGTGGTCACGGATCTATACGACGAAGAAGAAGGTTGGAAGCCGAGGCACATTCGGTTGGCGGATGAAGCGGCGCTGCTCTTGATTGCGCCCGCCACGGCAAATGTCCTGGCAAAGCTGGCTCATGGAATTGCGGATGACGCGTTGAGTTGCATCGCCTTGGCCCTGAACCCCAGCGCCCGCATGCTGGTCGCCCCAGCCATGAATGGCAAAATGTGGCAGCATCCGGCCACCCAGCAAAATGTCGCTACGCTCAAGAGCCGAGGGGTTGAATTTATTGGTCCCGAGGAGGGTATGCTCTCCTGCGGTTACGAAGGGATCGGACGCTTGTGGCCTGTGGACGGCATTGCTGCGCGGGCAGAGGCACTCTTGCTGTGATGGCCATTGACGTTTCCATTAGCACGCCGGCGACCACTTGGCGCTGGTTGCGACATTCGCTGGCCGAGCGGTGGTCCCAGTGGCGCAAAATCTGGCAGGCGCCGCCCCCGGATCCTCAGGTCTTCCTGAATCGCGTCCGATTTATCGAACGTAATGTCGGACTTCCGGTGAAGGCGGCGCTGATGCCAGTCCTGGCTTACGCGATCTTTTTTGGGATCCCCATGGACGAAGTGAGTCTCCTGCAACAGGAGGCTCTGGCGTTACTTCGAAATTTCTTCTTCCTGTACACCGCGGCGAGCATTGGAGCAGGTATCTTTTTTTGGGGCATGAGCGAGGTTCCACCCCAAATTGTTGGTCGCGCCGTTTATGTGATGGCGCTTCTTGACGCGGCATTATTGGCGTTGTTGACCCTGAACACGGGTGGCTTTGATAGTATCCTTTATTGGATCTTTCTGGGTTTGATCGTCCGCAACGCTGCCGTCATTGCCCACGCCGAGGTCCAGATATTCGTCAATCTCCTGGTCACGGCCTGTTATGTTACCGCAGGTGCTCTCGACATCAGCTTTGCCATGACCGATGCCGAAGTGACCTCGAGCATTGGCAAAGGAACGACCGACTTGGTGGTGAGTGGTCCCGGTGAGCAACTGGCATTGCGCATCGCCTTGCTCGTGGTCACGACGGCGTGGTGTGTGGGCATTCAGAAACTGGTGGATCGACAGCGCCGTGCGGAACTTGAGGAGCAGGAGTTCGCCGCCAAACAGCATCAGTTGGAGGCCGCAGGACGACTCGCCGCTGAAATTGCCCATCAGCTAAAGAATCCATTGGGCATCATCAACAATGCGGCTTACACACTTCAGAAAACGGTCAAGGAAGGCAAAACCATCACACAGCAAATCTCCATCATCCGCGAAGAGGTGCAGCGATCGGATCGGATCCTGACCGAGCTCATGGGCTATGCCAGGCTCGCCGAGGGACGGGTGGAACGAATCGATATCGTCGAAGAATTCGAGTCCGCCATCCAAACGGTGCTGCCCCAAGGCGCTAGTTTTTCAATCAAGGTGCACCGGGATTTCGCATTAGGCGTGCCACCAATTCTGGGTCAACGGGGCCACTTTTCCGAAGTGTTTGTCAATCTTCTCACCAATGCGCGTGAGGCGATGGGCGGGACCGGGGATGTTTTCGTCTCCATAAGGATCGGCCCAGATCCTTCCGTCATCGTCGAGATTCGGGACACGGGACCGGGCATTCCTGCGGAATCATTAGGAAACATTTTCGAGCCCTACTTCACTTCCAAGGAAAAAGGCACAGGGCTGGGGTTGGCGATTGTTCGACATAACGTCGAGCTTTATGGCGGCACCGTCTCGGCCCAGTCGACGCTTGGAAGTGGCGCCACCTTTGTCGTAACGTTGCCGTGCCGTGCCTTGATGCGAATACGCCGATGAAACTTCCACCCCTGCTCGTCGTGGATGACGAGAAAAACATGCGACTCTCCCTCGAAACGGTACTTCGGGCGGAAGGGTTCGAAGTGCGCTTGGCCGATTCGGCGGAGGCGGCACTGAATGCCATCAAGACTGAGGAATTCTTCATGGTCATCTCAGATGCCCGCCTTGGGGGCATGAGCGGGTATGATTTTCTCAAAGCACTCAAACAACGGGCTCCGGATCTGCCCGTGATTATGATCACCGCCTATGCGACGCCCAAGCTGGCGGTGGAGGCCATCAAATCGGGTGCGATCGACTATCTCGCCAAGCCCTTCGAGCCGGACGAATTGTTGCATGCGGTATCCCGCTGTGCGGAACGTTGGCAACTGCTCGCCGAGAATGCCGCGCTTCGAAAACGTGCGGGCGAAATCTACAATCTGGAGGACATCATCGGAGATGCTCCCAAAGTGCGGGAGTTGCGCCAATTGATCGAGACGGTGGCGCCCACCGATGCCACCGTTTTGATTTTGGGTGAGAGTGGCACGGGCAAGGAGCTCATCGCCGGTGCGATGCACAGCCTGAGTACACGCTGTAGCAAGAGCTATATCCGCATTAATTGCGCTGCCATTCCGGAGAATCTGCTCGAAAGCGAATTGTTTGGACACGAGAAAGGCGCGTTCACTGGGGCGCACCGACAGAAGTTGGGTCGTGTGGAGGAAGCCGACGGGGGAACCATCTTCCTCGACGAGATCGGCGATATGAGCCGCCCACTTCAGGCGAAGCTGCTGCGGTTCTTAGAGGATGGTACGTTCACACGCGTTGGAGGAACCCAGGAATTGCACGTCAATGTGCGGTTGATCGCCGCCACCAACCGCAATATCATTGAGGCCATTAAACAGAACCAATTCCGGGAGGATTTGTTCCATCGGCTGAACGTCATGCAGTTTCGGCCGCCACCATTGCGGGACCGAGGGTCGGATATTCTTTTGTTGGCCAACCACTTTCTCAAGCAGTTCTCTGCTCGGTTGGGACGGCCCGTTCGCTCGCTGTCTGAAGGTGCGAAACAAGCCTTGCTCGCGCATTCTTGGCCGGGAAATGTCCGGGAGTTGCGCAATGTCGTCGAACGTGCGGTGATTCTGGAAACTACCACCGAAGTTCAAGCGGCGAGTCTGCCGGACTTTGAATTGGAACAGCGGCTTCGGAAGTCTTCAGCGGGTGCGCATGCCGGACCTCCAGGCTCGCTTAGCGATGCCCTCGTGACGTTCGAACGGCAGATAATCCTCGATGCCTTGGCGCACAACGGGTTCAACCTCAACCGTGCTTCCCAACAACTCGATATCACCCGCCACGCCCTCCGTTACCGCATGTCGCGTTTAAACATCACGCTAGACACCGTCGTTGACGAAGATTCCGAGCCCGCCTCAAACTACTCCCCGAGATGATGTACGCCATGCTCCAACCCGCTTTAGCGGCCGTCGGTGCAGAACTGCCTGTCAGTGGACTTGATACTAGCATCAAACAGTCCCTTAGCGGGACGGTGCCTGTGATCATCGCTGCGTTGCTGATTCTTTTTGGCTTCATCACCTGGGCCGTTTTCTTGCGGCCCTCCGAGCGACGGCGTCGGCGGGGCGAAATCTTGGATGGTGCCGCCGCCGGCCTTCGTTCGAGCTCGAGCTCCAACTCTGGGTCTGGGTCCGGCCGCAACCGTCGGCGGCGCCGAGAAAAAGGTAGGCCGCGCAACCCCACTCTGGCGGAAACCGGGGGGTTGCCTCCGGTACGGGATCTCAAGGCGCCGCCCCCTGGCCTCCCTTAATGGGAGGACCTCGCCTCATTGGATGGCTGCACTTTTTTATTTGGTTTTGGACAGCATTGTGGATTCCTGGTTGCAATGACTTTGTCGGTACGGCGCTTCGAAATTCCCGTCCACAGTTTGACACAGAACTGATGCCGTACCCTCGCCCGCAGTTTCCTGCACATGAGTGCTGACACGCAGACCAGCGAAGCAATTACCCGCAAGAGCGCGTCGAATCTCGCGCTTGCGTTTGGACTGTTGCCTCCTCGCAAACGTCAAGCTATGTCGGCGCTTTACGCGTTTTGCCGGGAAGTCGATGATGTGGCCGACGAAGAAACTGTTCCGGTCGACATCCGCCGCCAGCAACTTGCCGATTGGCGGGAGGACGTGCGCCAAGCCTGCCGGGGTGGGTCCCCATCCTTTCCGGTCAATCGCGAACTGAAGCCCATCATCGCCGAATATCGACTACCGTTTTCGCTCTTCGACGAACTCGTTCTGGGGGTGGAAACGGATCTGGATACCTTTCGGTTTCCGGATCATGCCTCACTCGATTTGTATTGTTATCGGGTTGCGAGTGTGGTCGGGCTTTTGAGCATTGAGATCTTTGGATACCAGGATCCACGCTGCCGCGATTACGCCATCGCCCTCGGCAAGGCTCTTCAGCTCACAAACATCCTCCGGGACGTCGGGAACGACGCGGCGCGTGGCCGTATTTACATTCCTCAGGTGGATCTGGAACAGTTTGAGGTGTCACCGCAGGAAATCCTTGGGGGCAGGACGTCGGATCGATTCCAGAGGCTCGCGCGGCATTTGGCGGATCGAGCTCGCCAGTTCTATCGGGCCGCCCGATCTCTCCTGCCTGAAACGGATCGCCGGTCCATGGTGGCTGCGGAACTCATGGGAACTGTATACTGGAAACTGTTGTGCCATCTGGAAGCGCATCAATTCCCCGTGCTGAGTTGTGTGCCATATAAACTCAGTAAAACCCATAAAATCCTCATCCTTCTAAATGCCGGGATACGATTCAAATTGAACCTGCCCTTCGCCAATTATGGCGGCTGAAGCTCGGATCCGACTGATCGTCAACGCCGACGACTTTGGCATCTCCAGCAGTGCCAACCGCGCGATTCTTCAGGCGCATCGCCATGGGATTCTTACGACCGCCAGTCTGATGGTGGCCGGTGAGGCCGCTGCTGAAGCGGTCCAATTCGCCGACACAACGCCAACTCTCGGAGTGGGTCTGCACCTCACTGTCATCAACGGGCGATCGACACTTCCTGCAGCGGAGATTCCAGGATTGGTTTCGGCGGAATCCGATTTCGATGAAGGCCCTGTGAGTACGGGCGTGCGCTATTTTTTCTCCCGGAAACTTCAGCCACTCATCGGTCGTGAGATTCAAGCTCAGTTCGAGTCCTTCCGCCGCACCCGACTTTCTCTCGATCATATCAACGGGCACTTGCATTTCCATCTGCATCCGACCCTCTTTTCGGTGCTCCAACGCCATGCCGTGGCTTGGGGTATCCGTCACATGCGTCTGACGCGTGAACCGCTGTTTCTCAACTTGAAAATCAGTGGCGGCCATTATGCGTATCGGCTGAGTCACGCGATGGTGTTTGCCTGTCTCGGTCTCTTCACGGCGCCCGTCCTCAAACGCTTGGGTATCCGCCATACCGATCGGGTCTTCGGAATGCTTCAGAACGACCGAGTTACCGAAACCTATTTGGTTCGGTTGCTAGAACAGCTGACACCGGGCACTTACGAGGTGTACGCCCATCCCGACGAACATGCCCACGCACATGAATTGGAAGCGTTGTGCAGTCCGCGGGTACGCGCTATGATTGAAAACCGCGGCATCCAACTCATCCGGTACTCGGACCTTTAAGCATGTCCAAACTACTTGTCGTTCTGTTCGTGGGATTGATTTTCGAAGCCATCGGTGTGGTTTGGCTGAATCGCGGGCTCAAGGAAATCGGGGAACTCGCGCAGGTGACTCCGACTGAGATACTACGGATGGCCGGTCGCGCGTTCCGCAACCGCCACATTTGGCAAGGCATTGCCTGCGAAACTCTTTTCTTTGGCTCTCTGTTGTTCTTGATGAAACACGGTGATGTGAGTTTCGTGTGGCCGATGACGGCATTGGGTTTTGTGCTCACCACACTGGCTGCCCGGTATCTCCTTCATGAACAAGTCAGTGAGTTGAGATGGTTTGGGGTCTTATTGATTGTCGCGGGAGCAGCCGTCATCACGTATACTGAAAAGGTAAAAAACCGAACCTCAACTCCAAGGCCAACGCGGTCTCAGCCCATCGAAGATTCCCTGCCAACCATCGCTCCGAAGCCTTAGAGCTTGTCTGATTTTTCAGACAGGCTCACTGAGGATTCTCACACAGTGTGGGACTCCCCCTGACAACCGAGGAATTTTCGGCCACGTTCTGGCCCGTGACATTTTCTGATGCGCTTGAGTGGCTCGCTGGGTTGCAGCGGTTCGGGATGCGTCCTGGTCTGGAGTCCACCTGTACCTTGGCGGCCCGGGCTGGGAACCCACAACAGTCGCTGCGTTTCATTCACGTAGCGGGGACCAACGGAAAGGGCTCCACGTGCGCCATGCTGGAGGCCATCTATCGCGCCGCCGGTTACCGTGTGGGGTTGTATACCTCCCCGCACCTTGTGCGGTTCGGGGAACGAATTCAGATCGATCGGCAGCTGATGTCAGAGGCAAACATCGCCTCGTTAGTGGCGGAAGCCATACCATGGACCGAAGGACTCGAGGTGACCTTTTTTGAATTCGTCACCCTTCTCGCTCTGGTGCATTTTGCTAGAAACCACTGCGAGATCGTCATTTGGGAAACCGGTCTGGGTGGTCGTTGGGACGCCACGAATATCGTGACACCTCTCGCCAGTGTCATCACCAATGTGGGTTGGGATCATCAACAATGGCTGGGCAGTACGCTGGCGCAAATCGCCTCGGAGAAGGCCGGGATCATCAAACCTCACATTCCAGTCGTCACCGGCGCCGCATTGGTTCCAGGGGCTTCCGATCCATTGAGCTCGGAGGCCGCCGCACTTGAGGTGATACGAGAACGAGCGCTGGGGTTGGATTGCGATTGGGTCTCGGTCTCGGATGCCGAACTGGCTTTGAACGCTGTGGGAGTCACGGATCTGGCATTGATGGGTCGCCATCAACGTCAGAATGCAGCGGTCGCAGTTGCCACGGTTCGGGCATTGTTGCGTCAACTCCCGATTCCGAATGACGCCATTCAGCGAGGATTGGCGACGGTTGAATGGATGGGTCGACTTCAGCGAGTGCACTGGGGTGACGGGCTGTTGTTGCTCGATGGGGCCCATAATTTGCCTGGCATTGCGGCGTTGATCCAAACCTTGGATCAGGAATTTCCGGGGAAACGTCCCGCAGTACTGCTCGGCGTGCTGGCCGACAAGGAATGGAATGCCATGTGCGAGTACCTAGTGCCCCGAGCCTGTCAGGTTGTGGTTGCACCGGTTGCCAGTTCTCGAACCACCGACCCCGAGTTGCTCGCGGCGAGTTGCCGACGTCTGAATCCGGGCATCCCAGTCACCGTAGTTTCCAACGCTCGAAGTGGGTTGGAATCCCTGCGGGACAAGTCCTTCGTTTTGGCAACTGGATCCCTCTATTTTTTGGGGGAAATTCTGGAATACTTGGGAACCATTCCCCGCTCAGGTGTTTCCGAGCGCGGCTTAAACGAATGGCGTGGCGGCGTCAGGCCTTGAAGAATATCCTGCGTTTCCAGAGCCAGTAGAGCACTCCCCAGGCTGCTGCTGCGAATAAACTTCGTTGGGCGATTGGAAACACGACGTCGCCTAGGACGGGTTTCAGCCAAACAATCCACGCGGTTGTCGCGCTTCGAAACCACCCACCGAATGCGTTGCCCAACACATATGCGGCGATGGAGTTCATGCCCACCACGGTCAATGGAAACGCCCAGCGCCGATACTGCTTCACCTCAATGAGCCAATAGAATCCGAGTAGGAAAAGAGTGGTCCAGCCCGCGGCGTAAATCGCAAAACTCGGTGTCCAGATGCGCTTGACCAATGGAAACCAGGGACTAACAGCCAGCCCAAACCCTATCCCTCCAACGGCTCCCAATAACAAGGATTTACAGACTTGCCTCGGCGACGAGGCCGTCAAAATCCGGGTGCCCGCCATCACGCCCAACACAATGGTCGCCGCCGATGGAATCGCATTGAGCCCGACATAGTTTCCCGAATAATTGCGCCCGAGCATCCAACGGTCGAAAGCACTGCCGATATTCTCATTGCCCATCGCCCAAGGCCCGCCCATCCCATTCCAGGGATTGAACATCCATAGGAGCTGATACCCTATCAGAATCCCAGCAGCCAACAGGCCCTGGGTCCGCAACGGACGGCCGACGACCACGACGGCAATGACATAGCCAATGGCGATTTGTTGCAGCACTCGGATGAAACCGATTTGGATTTTGTCAGAACCAATGTGGTCCAGGAGAATTCCAATGGCGAGCAAGTTGAAGGCTCGGATCCACGCGTGCCGGAGAAGTTGAAGCCGCGTCGCCCCCATTTGAAGGCGGCGCTGGAAAGCGAATGGCATGGCCACGCCCACCATAAACATGAACGAAGGCTGGATGAGATCCCAGTAGACACATCCCGCCCATACCACGTGCTCGTTCTGCACGTAGAGCCAATTCCAAACCGGATGACCCTTGAGTGAATGAAAAATGCCACCACACAATAAGGTGAACATGATGAGCCCACGGTAAGCGTCGAGTGATTCCAATCGGCTGGTTAGGGCTCCAATCGGTGCCGGTGAAAGAGGGGCGTCGGTGGTGGCATTCATGGGACGCGACAACCACATCCAAGATCGATGGAGGCGTGGAAGGCGGATACCTTTCTAGGGTTGTGGACGGAGAATGTACAGCTTCCGTTGCCGCACCCAGTTGGTTGCGGCGTATCTCCGAGTTACCGGCGCGCATTGGAAGCTGGGGCGAAACGCGGTAGAGGGCTGCCGCAGTCCAAATCCATAGGGTCGTGCCAATCGAAAGGCGATGCCTTTGGAGCGCGGTGGTCCTCCCTCATCTTTGTCTCTAAAATGGCTCTCTAGACATTCTCACCATTTTGCTTGGGAATGTCGTGCTTGGCGGTGCGTGAGTTCAGGGGTCTCCGGTATCTTGTTTGGCACACTCGCCCGGAGCAGATCGAGGATGCC
>SXSK01000276.1 GCA_005793375.1 Verrucomicrobiales bacterium
CAAACCAAAGAACGCCTCCCACCCATTCGTCCTCCTCGAAGGGAGCCGATCGCTGCGATGAAATCAGAATGTTTGGTCGGAATCGGCGGACGTCTGGGCGTTGCGCCGCAAACCTGGCAACTTCACTGACCGTGGCGGAGGTAATCACAGAAATGCTGGCTTCGTCGAATATGCCACGGTCAAGGTGCATCATCTCGACCGGCGAACCATGGCGGCGACCAACTTCGCTCGCCAGTTCCTGGCCGACTACGGCCAGTTCCCGCCCTTCCGGCGTGCGAACGTGGGTGGGAAGGCTGCCGACGGCAGGTCCCAACCGCAGTGGAACGAAGAGGATAAGTTCCGGGAGCCTGGACGCCTGAAGCCAGGGAAAGCCACCATGGTCGTCAGCCCGACGGAAGGCCAAGCGCCGGTCGCCATCAAGACCCCACCAGCCCACGTCGGTGACATCGACACTCTCGCCCGCCATGGACTTCACCGGGTAGCGGTAGACCGCTTTCACTTCACCAATCTTGATAAGCATATTCGATGTCGCCCTCCCGACGCTCAGCACCCACGGCGGCGAGCAGCGCCGTCGGCTGCAACCGGCAGCTAGGTCGTCCTCCAAACCCTTCGCGGAGGCATTGCGGCCTTGGTGTTGACGGGCCGCGTCGATGTCGCCGCGGAGCGCCCACGGACGGGCTTGGAGTAGTGCACGGGCCTCACGCGGCGGACGATCTTGCCTCGCGCTTCCAACTCTCGGGCAACAGAGATCGTGTACCAGGAAACGGAGCCGTCGAAGTTCGGAAGCCTCTTCCCTACGAGCCGCGCAAGCTCAGAGAACTTGACCGGCTTGTCGGTCAAGACGGCCAGGATGGCCTTCGAGATCTGCTCGTACTTCTCCCCGGCAATGGACATCGCCTTCTTCCACCCGACACCCTTGACGGCAACCCGTTTCTTGGTTGTTGCTCTTGCAGGCATACGGTTCCTCCTATTTGGCCGCGGGGAGTCTAGACCCTATTGCCGACATCAATTGGCTCGCTTCCTCCGCGCAATAGGCTGGGGGTTGCTTCGGAGATCAACCAACCGGCCACGGCAATCCCAGCCTCGGCGAGAGAGAAAACCTTCCGCATGCCCGGCGAGGCGGCGGTTATTCCAATGTGCTTTCAAGGTGAGATTATTTAGATCTCTGGCTAGGCGCGAAAGAGGCGCATATCCACAAGGATCTGAAACGAATGAGCCACGATGCCAGAGTTCGAAAGAACCAGCGAATCAGACTCCTCTTGAAAGCGCATTGGAATGAGATGGACAGCCTGGGGGTCATTCCTTGGTGAGGCTCGAGGTTCGATCCGACAGCCAGATCATGTCTTTGTTGTTGGGAGAAGCCACGTTCAGCTGCAGGGAATTGTTGTTCCGCGAAGGAGGCCGGGTTCGGGGATCCACCCATTTCTTGATCTCGGAATGTCCGTCCATGAAGGTGACGCCCCCTGCCCCATTGTGGTAGCTGGCCGGGAAATCGATGATGCGCGCGGACGCCGCGTTCTCGACCATCTGGTTGGCGAAGCCGCCCGCGTTGATGCTGTCCGGATGCTCGTCCAGGAGGCAATAAACTTCCGAAGGAGACGGTTTGGTGATGTCCGACATTTTGCGGAAAACTTTGTATTTCGGGGCGGGCAGCCACGAACCCTGGCAATTGAACGCCTGGCTCATCCCCATGCTCCGCACCCGCGAATGCTTCTTGCCCCCAATCAGCACCCAACTCTTGTCCCCGGGACAGTGATAAACCAAAGGCGCCGACACATACGGGGCAAATAACGACCACTTGGGATCGATCAGGTAAAGAATGTTCGTGTTCACTTGATTGCCCGGGGCATAATCCAGCCATCCGAACACCCAAGCCGGATTATTGTCGTCCCCCGCCGGCGCTAGCCGATCCGCGTTGTCGTCAGGATAGAGCAATCCCGCCAGTTGAATTTGTTTCAAATTGCTCATGCAGGAAATCCCTTGCGCCTTCGTCTTGGCTTTCGAAAGGGCGGGCAGGAGCATGCCCGCCAAAATCGCGATGATGGCGATCACTACGAGCAATTCGATCAAAGTGAATCCGTGTTTGTGGGTTCGGTTTTGGGTGCTTGCGCTCATAAGATCAGATCAGTTTGACCATCGATTCGGTTAGCGCGCCTGAGGCGTCGAAGAAGTGCCAAAACCTATTTCCGATGGACACTCAGACAGGCTTATTAATTCATGAAGATGCCACTGCCGCGACGCCCTCGCAAGCCCACAATCGAAGCTCATGAAAGAGCGGTGTATCCACGCGTTGTCGGTGGAACGCTACTGTGCTGAAAGCCGGTCGCAGCAGTTTCTCAGGCTCGCAGCCACGCCGAACCTGCTGCGGCTGGTGCTTCGCACACAACCGCGCTCCGGGCTGCCAGCCAAATTCACCGACAATTTGTGGATGCACTGTGAAAGAGCGCGGGGCCGATCGCTTCGCACCTAACCAGTTCCGGACGCCGTGTCATCGCGCCGGGAGCACCTGCAGCGTCAGCGACGAAGGCGCGCTCGCGCTCCGATAGACCCGTTGAGTGGCCTTCCGAAAATCTTCCGGCTTGGCGGCCGGTATCGTCACGAATGTCTGGGGGTTGCGGTCGACGAGCGG
>SXSK01000277.1 GCA_005793375.1 Verrucomicrobiales bacterium
CCCAGCACCTCCAGTTCGCCGCTTACCCCACCAACCAGAATCCAATCCCAAAAGTCATCGACTTACACCCTATTCCACTCCAAATCACCCACAGATTCTGCTGAAGAGCCCCCCGGAGCAAGAGATGCTGCGCCAGACTCATCCGCGCATGGGGGGGCATCTCAAAGGCGCGCATTTCCAACAGACCCAGTCGCCCGCCCGGCCCATCCGGTGAGTAAAGTTTGTCGATTGAAAACTCCGACCGATGCGTGTTCCCGCTCGCATCCATCAACAGGTTGCGAAACAACCGATCCACCAACCAGGGCGACAGCACAGGAGCTGACGCCCCCCGGGCTAATGCATTCGGCCGAACACCCATCCGCCGTTCCATCTGATCGAACGCCAACTCCAATTCGTGCAGCGAATCATTACGGGCTTCGTCCAATCGCGGCGCCTGGCTGGTCGGCCCGATAAATAATCCACTGAATAGCCAACTCAACGATGGGTGATTCTGCCAATACGCCAGTAACGATCTCAGCAGATCGGGACGCCTCAAGAGCGGGGAATCTGATGGGGTCGCCCCACCCACAATGATATGGTTGCCACCACCAGTCCCCGTATGACGCCCATCCAATAAGAACTTCTCAGTACCGAGCCGTGTCTGGCGCGCCTCCTCGTATAACACTGTTGTGCGCTCCACCAATTCGTCCCAAGTCGAACTCGGATGCAAATTCACCTCGATGACACCAGGGTCCGGAGTGACAGCCAGTTTGTTCAGACGCGGATCCCGCGGCGGAGGGTCACCTTCCAAAATCACCGGCATCTTCAATTCGGCAACCGCCGTCTCAATCCCCGATATCAACTCCAGATAGTCTTCTGTATCTTCCACCGGAGGCAAAAAGACATGCAATCGTCCATGTCGAGGTTCCACACAGATGGCCGTTCGGACCACCCACGACGCCGACTGACCCGGTAGTGGCTTACGAGACGGATTGTCCGCAAACTCCAAAGCGGCATCCTGTAGCCCCAGCCGCTTGGCCACACCGGCTCCAAAGTCTCCACCTTGCGTGGCCTGCATCTCGCGTCGACGCACACGATCCAAGGCAGCCGCAGCATCGACGCTGGGTATATAGGCTTGGCGAGGAAACGATTTGGGCAATGGCCCCAATGGTTCCATGGAATCCCTCGGAATAACCCAAGGGTACTCCTTATCAGTCACCCAGGGAATCGAATCGATTGGCAATCTGAGACCCATCGGGGAATCGCCAGGCGTTAACCAAAGCATGTCGTCGTCCCGGAGAAACCACGGCCCGCTAGTCCATCCAGGCTGGCCGCCCACGCTATCCCGCTTGAGCGGCAAGGCGTACCCAACAACTTCTCCAAGCCCCTTCTGAAACAATCTCGCAATACGCTCGCGTTCCAAAGGATCTTTGAGCTGCGAGTTGGCGGGCGTGACGTTGGATGGCAACCGGCGTTCTTTCCAAATGTAGTAAAACGCGTCCTCGTACCCTGGAAGCAACCAGCGTGGGTCGCCCCCCAGCACCTCCGCGATGCGCAGCGACAACGCTTTCGCCTCAGGTGCCCCGAATCCATAGTCCTTGGACTCATCCGCGATCAGGGATTCGTCGCCCCAAATCGGTACGCCGTCCTTACGCCAGAACGCAGCCAAAGACCATCGAGGTAATGGCTCTCCGGGGTACCACTTGCCCTGCCCGTAATGCAGCATGGCCCCAGGCGCGAACCGTTGGCGCAATCGACGAATCAGTTCGCCCGACAGTTCTCGCTTCGGTCGCGATACCGCCGTAAAATTCCACTCCTCTCCGTCCGGATCATCAATCGAGACAAAGGTTGGTTCCCCACCCATCGTCAGACGAACATCGCGCCTCACAAGATCGGCATCGATGGCGTGTCCCAACGATCCAATCCGCCCCCACTGTTCCTCAGTGTACGGCTTGGTCACTCGCGGACTTTCATAGACCCGACGAATGCGCATCTCATGATGCAGCGTCGCCTCGCAAGGGTCCACAGCCCCGGAGACAGGTGCTGCCGCGCTCGGCTCAGGTGTACAAGAAAGGGGGATGTGCCCCTCTCCCGCCAGCAATCCTGAAGTCGGATCCAATCCAATCCAACCGGCGCCAGGCAAAAACACCTCACACCAGGCATGCAAGTCCGTAAAATCATTTTCGGTTCCGCTCGGACCGTCCAATGCCTTCACATCCGGCGTCAATTGGATCAGATACCCGCTGACAAATCGCGCCGCCAATCCGAAGTGTCTCAACAAATGGGCCAGCAACCAACTGCTGTCACGACAGGAACCGCTACCTTTGGTCAGCGTCTCTTCCGGCGACTGAACCCCAGTTTCCAAGCGAATCAAATACTTGATGTCCCGCTGCAACTTCTGGTTGAGCGCCACCAGGAAATCAATGGTGCGCAACGGCGGGTTCGCTTCGGAGGCTTTTGGAGACACTGCATCAGAAAGCGCTGTCACCGCCGGTTCACCAGATACAGGAATATGCCCTCCTTCATGAACATCCAAGCGATGTCCGGATTCCGGCACGGAGGGGTGGGGCACCGACTCCGGATGCCCCAGGATGTTAGTCTTGATAGTCGCCAGCACGGCGGCAAAACGCGGGGTCAACGGACAGGGATCGAGGAATGGACCCAGATCTTTCTTGAGGCCAGCTTCGTATTCAAATGGATAAAAAGTGGCGGCATCGTCCACGAAGAAATCGAACGGATTGTAAACTGCCATCTCTGCCACCAACTCGATCTCTACACTGAGTTCACGCAATAGGTCTGGAAACACCAGACGCGCATTCCAATTAGAAAACGGATCTTGCTGCCAATTGATGAAGTGCTCGCCACCAGTGATTTTCTGCGAGTAACTCAGGATGCGCGTTCGACAGTGAGGCGCCGGCCTCAGTCGCACCACATGCGGACCGTGACCCACCAAACGGTCATAGGTGTATTGAGTCTTGTGAAATAGGGAGACGTGTATAGCCATGAGCAGCAGCAGGTATCCGCGTGAAATTAGAGAACCCGTTTTTGGGATGTCCGACGGGTAATCTTGGGGGTTTTCACTGCGAAAAATGTTTCGTAAATCCCAGCTCCAACCTGATTGACGCGTGTCTGCAAGTCATCCAGGTATTGGTGCAAGCCGACATCCGCAATCTCCTCCGCGTTGGTGAACGCGAACGGTGTTACCACCCCAATGGGTTTCAAGGAGTCCGCATTGGGGTGTAGTAAATCTTGAACAGTTCGTGGCGACCTTCGGCTGAAGAGCGG
>SXSK01000278.1 GCA_005793375.1 Verrucomicrobiales bacterium
CAAGAAGCCATGCGCTTACTTTCAAGCGTGGCCATTGTGAAAAATCAGCCGAGTTCTCAATATCCCGCCTGCCTATTGTTCTTCCGCGGGTCCATCCTTCAACCAATCCGGCCAAACCACTTTTCTTGAAACTGCCCTGCAGTGGATCGCGCCGGAAGAAGTAATTCTTGCCGCTGTCGACATCGTAGTGGTGTATGGCCTCCAGGATGGATCGGTAAGAATAATACTCGGGCAAGTTGACGTTCTTTCGCCACCAATTCTCAGTGGGCTGAGAAAACATGGACTGCACAAACCGCGCGGCATCGGCTTCGGTGAGTTTGTCAGCCCCTTGTTTCCCCCAATGAGGTTGCATGTTGTCCACTTTGAAGACGCTTTGGTCGGGGAGACCGTGCTCTTTGATGAAATTGTCATCCACATTCTCGACGGCGAGATACAAGCCCCAGAAATCTCCAGCGTATTGGTTTTTTCCATTTTCATCGGCCTCCGTAATCACTCGCAATTGGACGAAATGCGTCTTCGGGCTGGGCAATCCAGCCAGGTTGAACAGACGGAAACCAGCGGCCTCGAAGAGGCCCTGCTCCCCGCGCATGCCATAATCGCCCTGCTGAATGCAGGCGCCGAGATTGAGTTTGGACCAGCGCGCCTTGTAGGGGTGTTCCCAGTCGTCTTCGGCGCGAAATTTGTGACCTTTGTTGAAGTCGAACTTCCACATGTTCTTGCCCATGGCATAACGCCAGCAGCCTCCGCGTGGGCGAAACCGAATGTGATCATAGACTGTGCCGTCTGCGCCGACGAACGCCCCGGACCATCGGTACTCACTGGCTTCCTCGCTGCCAAAACCGGTTTGTTCCTTCCACATAGCGCCTTCCACGGATTGGGTCGTGGCGATGAGGTGGTAAGCTTGAACCGAGCTCATTAGTTCGGCGCTGAACTCCTCTTCGTTGGCTTTGGGTTTGATGGAGGCGCGCCAGGCCGGAATGCCGTCATAAACAAAATAGGCTTCATTCGGACAGGAATCTTCGGGGGCGGGGGCGACGACTTTTTTGGAGGTAATGTCTCGAACCCGGTATCGAATTAAGCGCCGATGCTTTTGAACCTCTGGTGGGATCGTCGCGGTCAGCGAATGGATCTGTGATTTCGCGTTAGTGAGTGTGAGCACCACCCAATCTTTGGCGTAAGCGGTTGCCGATTTCTCGATGTATTTTCCCGGGACTACTACCTGGTACTCGAGCGTCACCTTTGAAGGGTCCAAAGAGGTAGATGGAGTGACTCGGATGGACACAGGCTCCCCCGAACGAGGTCGAGCGGGGTGGTGAGAAAGTTTAATCTCGGCGCCCCGCAGCGTTGACACTCCAACCGACCCAACGAACAGGAACCAGCAGGCCCGCGCTATCCACGACACGACTTCAGACCTGAAAAACCCGATTAGCGTCTTGATTCCGGAGACGGGGAGCGCCCGTCGATTCGGGCACATCTGACTGAAACCGGTCATGGGTTGGGGGTGAGAACCGGTGTCGGAACGGTGACCGGGGTGGGTGAGTCCAAGATCTGCATGGTGCGTCGCGTCGTGTTCGGGATGGCGCTGTTCCGCGGTATTGAAAATGTGGGCCCACCGTTCCGCGCGGAAAAGACTTTACCTGCCTTGTCGCCGATCAATCCGCTGATCTCGCCGAGCACCCGTTGTCGCTCGGCCTCAAACTGCTGGGACTGATTCGCCACTTCGGACTGAATTTTTTGGAGCTGATTTTGAATCGATCCCAAGTCCGCTTGGCTGGAGCGTTCTGACCGGACTAGCTCGCGCTGCAATTCCTGGAGACGGTTCATGGATTCAGTCTGAGATGCGGCGTTATTCTGTAGCGATTTCTGGAGATCGAAGGCTTTTTCGACGGCATCATCACTCAATTCAAAGCGATCCTTCAGTTTGGTAAGCATTTGCCAATTCGGGTCCTGAGACTTCTGAAACTGTGCGTAACGTTCGTCGCCCAGGGTCTGTTTCAAGACCTCGGACGCCGTATTCTCAAGCGCCGCCACCTGTTGTGAGTTTTTGGGGTCCAGCTGGCTCAGGGGTATGGTTCCTCCGAACGGTTCTTCGATGGCGGAACGCGCCTGATAGATTGCCTTGAACTCGTCTTCGGTCAGGTGGAGGCCCGCAACCCGAGTTCCGAGACGCTGGGCGGTGGCAGATGACCGCATTTCGAAGTCAGAAAGCTCCTCGGGGCTGAGCACGGACTGGAGCGTGTTGCGGCGCTGTTCGTTGTGTTTCCGATATTGGTCCATGAATTCGGGAGTGCGCTTGTTTTCGAAGGCTTCAGACAGCCGATCACTCGCTTCCCAGTAGGTCTCGTATATTTCCCGGGCACGTTCGCGCTTGTCAGGAGCCAATCCATTCAGGGCGGATTCGATCAGTGCATAATTGTGGGTGCCCCAGGAGCGAAGGGGTGACAGGGGAAGTGTCTCTCCCAATAATTCCTTCACGATCGCAGCTTTTTCTTTCTCAATCTCGCGTAACTGCTTGCGACGTTCGAAGGCTTCCCGGCGTGACTTGGCGTCGTTCGCCCCAGCGGTGGTGGCAGAGGTTACATCCCAGGGTTCTGTGAGCGGCGGTGGCGGGTCCTTGAAGGGCGCTTCTTTGGGCGCATAGAGTTTATTGATGTCGGCGAGAATAATATCGCGAATGACCCGTTCGGGACATTCGATGCCTCTCAAATTAGCGATGTATTTTCGATAGTCTTCGGATTCGATGGCCGACCAATTCCATGACGGTTTGATGGAGTCAAGTGACGACGGGAAGGAGTTTTTTGGCTGGTTGTTTTTGGCCGTTTCCACGGTCGTCGCTTTTGGCGAGGCGATTTCTGTAGCCTGGACCGGTGACATCGGCCGTGAGGTCAGTTGCCAGACGAAGAGACCGGCCAAAACCAAGGCGGTTCCGCCCAAGATTGAATTCGAGGTTGAAGGATTCATGGAACCGGGATAGCGGGTTGAAAGTTTCCTGGCAGAACCGGGGTCGCTGTAGACGGAACGGTGCCGGGTCTGGGACTGGTGCTGTTGCGAAAACGCGGCACGAGTTGCTGCAATTGTTGGAAGCCTGCTTCTCCTAATTGGTTCTTCATCCGCTCGGTGACCTCCGCCTGGATTTGTTCGCGCACGGCACGGCGCTGCTGCGACGTGAGTTCAGGATTTTGCATCTCGCGTTGGATCCGTTCCTGGGCGCCCTTCTGAGCTTCATATGCGGTGATCGCCACATCGCGGGACAAACCGGCGTCACGGGCAATGCGGCTCACTTGTTGAAACTCGGAATCTTGGGAACGTTGATATTCCGCAAACCGAGATTCCCCCAAGGTTTCACGCAATCGTTCTTCAGCCTTCGATGCGGCGAGGGAAACAGCCTCGGCACGCTTGGAACTCTCCTCTCCAACCAGTTGACCCGGAACGTAGCTCGATTCATGCAAATCACGTTTTATCCGAAAAATCTCCCGGAACTCCGATTCGGACGGTTCAAAGGCGGACAACTGGGTTCGAAGCGAGTTTCCCGTGGTGGAGGTTCGCATTTCGACGTCTTCCAGCTCTTTTGGGCTAAGGATTTTTTTGAGCGATTCAGTCCGTTCGATTCGCAGCCGCCGGTATTCGTCCGCATCTTCTGGAAGTAGCAGATTATCCAAGCGCTTGCGTAAGGTTTCCGTCTGTTCCCAGAACCGGTCTTGAATGGCACGCACCGGGCCGCGCTTTTCGAGGGGCAATAAGGCGAGGGCCTGCTCCCAGGCCGTATTGAACGTGCTACCGACCAACGACGGTATATCCCCGGGAACATCAATGCCTAGTAACTCAAAGATGAGGTCCCTCTTTTCGACCCGAAGCTGCCGTAGGCGCGCGGAGCGATCGAACTCCGCGATTCGATCCACTCCGGGACCTTCCCAAGGATTGGCGATGTCTCGTTTCAAACCGATTGCAGCTTCCTTCGCTTGATAGATTCGATCGACCTCCGCCAGGATGATGTCTTGAATGGTTTCTTCCGGGCATTCCACCATTCGTAGCTTTTGTATGTGTTGTTTGAGATCGCGGCTGGACACGGATTTCCACGAGAACTTTGGATCTTTGGGCTGGGGCGTGGCGGACCGCTGCGATGTTTGGACGGACTCGTTGAGTGGGGCGGGGTCTGGGGCCCCTTCTTCGGGGAGGGAGGCTTCTGGCTGGGGGCGGTTTCCAGTTGACCGGGAAAAGCGCCAACCGACTCCGGCGAGAAGCGCGAGGTTCAAGCCCAAAAGGAGCGCCTTGCCATTGTTGAATCTCATGGTTTCAAGTATGAAAAAACCTCGGTCCACTTCAGACCCATGTGCAGACCCATGTGGTTACCTTGGTTGTCAACTTACCAGTTGGACAACTCTTGACTGGAATTGTTTCAATCTAAAGCCCGAAATTTCTGCCATCGAAAGAACCCAAGGCGGCCTCTAGCTCGCCTGGGAGCCGTGACAACTGGCTGGCGAGGATAGCGTTTAATGGGGTAAAACCTCGCAACAGAGGATTCTTCGACGTCGCGCAGGCCGCCGAGCCTGCGGTTTCGCCGGTTGCGAACCTGTGAGGGTTGGAGCGCTGGCAAGACTCTGGGGTATAAGCGGTTCTCTAGTGCCGAGCGGCACACCGCACAGGCCGATTCGCTGTCGGCGATACGGCTGGCCCTCGGGCGTGGAGTTGCGAATACTCTGCGTGTCCTCGCCGCTCTCTGACACCGTCTCGTGCTCAGCCTTAAACAACTTTGCCAATCGACGGCCATGACGTTCCCCACCGTCTCGAAGGCGATGCAACACGTCGTCGACTCCGGGATCGCCAGGGAACTGGCCGGCAAACGGCGCAATCGGGTCTTCGTTTACGACGCCTACTTCAAGATTCTCAACGAAGGTGGAGAACCATGAAGCGATCGCGCAGCTGGAGTGCTGGCCATCGAGAAATGGTCTGTTCAGCGAACGGCGGGTTTAGGTCGTGGGCGGAGGACCAAAATGGGCTCGATGAGACGCGTAGGCCGTCGCGTCAGAAATCATGGCATCCAGGGTGGCCACCAGTGGTGCCGCAGAGGCGAGTCCGGAAAATACGGCGCGATCGCCGATGACACTCTCCAAGATGAAAGTTGGTCGTTGGCTGACTTTCAGAGCATGAAACTCCGCTGTGGATTCTCTGGCGCGGGCTTCGACTTCCGGGCTGCGCGAGCGAGCGAGCAGTTTGGCGGGGTCGAGTTTGGCGGCGGCGGCGCCGATTTCGGCAGCGGTTTCCCATTGGCCAACCTTTCGGCCATGTCGAAGTGCGGCTTCGGCGATGGCGAGCCGGACTCGATCGTCCTGCACGCCAAAATCCTTGGCGGCTTCGGCGATGAGATTGGGGGCGAGATACTCTTTCAGCTCGGGTTCGTACCAGCCGGAGTTTAGCATGTAGGGCGATCGGACGATCGTGCCGCTTCGACGGTAGAACCACTCGCATTGAGCGACGGAAACAGGCAAACCCGAGGCGTCCATCAGGGCGAGTTTCCAGTCAAACGTTGCCTGGGTGGAGTAACGATCTTTGAGCTCGGTCCAGGCAGGTTCGGCCCACCAGCACCAGGAGGAGATAACTTCCAAATAATAGGTAACCTTCAGCATCAGGGAAGACACTACAGGGGTCTCATGGTCCAGGACAAGCTGCTCCCGACAGTACCCTCACTTTCGAGCCTGATAAGTTATAAAAAAGCCCGAACAGCCGAAGCTGTCCGGGCAAAAATCGCCTAAGCAAACCGTATGAAAAGCTGTTACTTCGGCGCCGTGGCGGCTTCGGGCAGCGAATTCGTGCCGGTTTGCGTGGTTGCAGGTTTGGAGTAATGCGATTTCTTCAACACCTCCAACGGCAGGAACGGGTCGAGTTTGCCGATGGACCAGCAATACCCCAAAATGACAAGGATACCGACGATCAACCAGAATTTCCATGGGCTCGACTGTTCGGCATAGGGGTCGTCGAAGGAACGTTCGGCGCCGCTTGGGAGCGCGGCGGTTTCCGTCAAGGAACCTCCGAATGGGATATTGATACGAGCGCGCGAATTGATGGCCCAGCCATTGGCGTCCAGCAAGGGTCCGAGATTCCGTTTTCGCAATTTCAGCGCGGCCAGAAGCATGGACGGGCCCGAGATGATCAAGACGATACCCAGCAGGCCGAGAGGCATCCAGACACCTAACCCGAAAAAGGCCTGAAGAATGGCTCCAAAGGCTGCGGTGATGCCTCCGAAAGCAACGCCCAAAGCAGCCACTACGCCGACATCGAATTTCTTCGGTTCAGCGGGTTTCGCCCTGTCCGCATTGACGGTTGCGGCAGCGGTGGCGGTCAGTTTATCGGTCGCGGCGGCATCGGCGGCCATGGCCCGTTTGGCAATCTGGTCTTCGACCATTCGCACGAATTTCTTGTACGGCGACCAGAACGCCTGTCGGATACGGATGGGTTGGTCGATGATTTTGGAAATGGTCGCATCCCAATCGCGCCCTTGGCGATCGTAGAAGATGCCATTGCGACCGGGCATTAGGTGATCCGAATCGCCACCCGTGAATGCAGCGGCGATTTGCATCTTTTCGCTACCGGGTCGTGTGCAATCGCAGTAGGCGAGGTAAATGCCGCTCAGAGGGGCCATAACCCCGTGTTTTCCGGCATCGTTGACACGCATGGTCAGATCGCAGCTGCGAGAGTCGAGATATAAGCGTCCAGCCTGGAAGATGGCGGGTTCGCCGCGGTCGTAGAAGTCTTTGAAGTTAACGAAGTTGACACACAGCAAGTAGAGATCGCGGTGGTATCGAATGAGCTTATCAACCAAGGAGATACTGTTGGCCTCTGGTTCCAGTTTTTTGTCGTCGGCAATGAGGGCGGTGATGGTTTCCTTGGCCTTCGAGGCGAGTAGGGCGCGAACGCGGGCAAGGCCGAGTTTTTCCACGCTGGCTCCCGCTTTGGCCCCAGCCCAGGCTTCATACGGCTTAATTTTGCTGTTGAGGCTCGCCCAGTCCTCTGAGCTGAGGCTGGATTTGTCACCGAGCAGCGGTTTCACGCCGGCGTCGACCAATGTCGCGATGGCGCTGTGCCACGCAGGATTCACGCCGTCTTTGAGCGGCAACGCGCGTCCGGCTTCCACACGGGCGATTGGAAAACCGACCAACTCGACGCCGCCCGCCGATAGGTCTTTAGTCGCTAGTGCCAGATACTCCTCTTCCTTGCGGTTCACCGCAGTGAGGGTGCGGGGATCAAACGACGCTAGGCGGCAGCGGGTAAAGTAGTCGTCGATCTTGGAACGGACTGCGGCTACCGCCGCCGCAGCAGCGGAAGTGGCGTCGCCCAGCGGAAGGATTGAGGCCTTGTCCGCCTCCACCTTGGATTGCCAATCGGCATAGGCTTTGAGCTCATCGAAGAATTTGTCGAGACGCGCTTGGGAAACACCCGGCTTGCCACTGCGATCGGTGTCGGAGCCCTGGGTGTCCATGAGATCCTTCATGACGCTGCGTGTGGCATCATCTGCGGCGGCGTCGGAAGGCACGATGCCATCGCCATTAAAGCGCGTATTGGCAAAGATTTTGGCGGAGTCCGTGGTTTCACTCAGTCCGATTTCGGTGGCGTTGGCCTTTCCGAGATTGGTCAATATTTGACGTGCGGACGCTAGGAGCGCCGGATCCTTAATGCTATCGAGCGGAAGCGTGGGGGATCCTTTGAGAAGCGAGTCGGGATTCTTGAGTGACTTGCCCGCCCATTGGACAGCAGCGATCAATTCAGGGGCGCGGACCCGGTCGTCCTTATCGTCATCAATCAGTTGCAGGGTCTTGGTATCGAATTCCAGGCCGCTAGTGGGGCAAGCCAGTGCCACCCAAAGTTTTTGATCTAATTGGTCCAGGGCCATCAAGTCGGCACCGGTATCGAGACGGACTTGGTCGAAGCCGCCGGCGCGGAAGAACTTCCAAGGGTGAGGGGTCGAAGTACTCATAATCAGGAAGGGGTTAAGGTAAGGGTTACAGATTTCTGAAAGTGTCGCCAACCGGAGTGGATCGGACTAGGAGTTTGGAATTTCTGCAAGACTCCAATGGGGAAACCGAGTGTGTCTCACGAGCTCTTGACGACGGGCCGAATGCCAGGCGATCTAGACGGCCCGCTACTATATGGGCGACTTCGAATGGGTGTCGGTGGATCTTGAAGGTTCCGAGTGGCGCGCCGTTCAGCAAAAACCGCCCGTTCCAGTCGATGGTAACGGGCGGTTTCGCCAAGCCTTATTATCCAATAGGTTATTGGAATTTGTAGTTGATGCCGGCCAGCAACTTCAGGTCGTTCTTCTCACGGAACTGCAGCGGAATCGTTCCAGTGATGGGGGCAGGCTCATTGCGGTAGGTGTCTTGGAAGACAACGCGGAGAGCGAGTTTCTTGGTGATGTCGGCTTCGACCCCAATTTGAGCTTGGAGGACGTAGTTGTTGAAGTCGTCCACCTGAGGAATGAATTCCGCATCCTGGAACAGGCGAGCCGACTTGGTGATCTGGTGGGTCAGTTTCTCACCCACGCGGATGGTCCAATACTCCTTCGAGGTCCCTGCGAGTTTTTCGAAGACGAAACCAGGACCGGCTTCCACGCTGAGCGTGGTCTTTTCGTTCTTCAGGAAGTAATAACCAACACCTGGGCTGAGCGAAATACGATAATCGACATCGGCGATGCGGTCCTGGCGGGCGGACACGTTGCCGTAGGCGTAAAAGCGGTCGGTAATGAGGCGATTATATTGAGCGAATGCGCCATAGTTTTGTGCGGTGGTCTTGGAAACCTCGCGAGTGCTCACGTTTCCGTTGGCATCGGGGGGGGCGAGATCCACTGAGGTGTTGTCACCGTAGACTCCATCGGCGCCAAGGTTGATCTCGTTCTTATCCCATTTCTTGGAAGACAAAATATTTGCCCCAAAGAGGGTTGTATCGGCGTTGCCCTTCTGCACGGAGACACTGACTCCAGCGCTGGTTTTCCAGGCTGTCGGGTCGGCGTCTTGCGCGAAGGCTGAGGTAGTGGCGGCCGCGACGAACGCGACCGATGTGTTAATAATGCGTTTGCGTGTGTGCATACGGAATCAGGGGCGCATTGGTGCTGTTGACGTCGTGTCTATGCAAATGTGAATTTTACGGTTCATTTTCCGATTGACACAGCCCTAATCGATGTGCGTGGCAGCGCCAAGTTGCCACAGAACTAGGTCGTCGCTTTTTTGTCGGCTAGAATTTTTCCGCGCGCCGTAGCCCAGAGTGCCAAGACCAGGACGGCATATGGGATCAGTGACAGAAGATCCGAATTAGCACCCTCGAAGAATGGGTTCTTGGCGCTCGCCCACTCTGTCAGTTTCAAATCGATCTGTCCGGTGACGCCTGCCATGAACGCGATGATAATCCCGGCAATACTGCCTCCAGCGACATAACCAGAAGCCATGAGAACCCCGGGGGATTTGTCGCCTTCGGCGATGATTTCCTCCACGGTTTTGCCGGAATTCGCCCAGCGGAAGCGATCATGCCGATCCACCATCCATCGCACGAGGCCGCCAATGAATATCGGAAGCGACGTGGCAATGGGGAGATAAACACCGACGGCGAACGCGAGCGAACCGACACCGCAGAGCTCCATGGTGACGGCGATCATCACGCCGAGTAAAACAAGAGCCCAAGGCAGTTTCTTGTCGAGAACACCTTTGATGATGTAGCTGACGAGTGTGGCTTTGGGGGCATCGTATTTGGTGGCGGTGGTACCATCCGGCCATTTGTTATAGCTGCCGTTGATGGCGGGATCGACCAACCAGACGGCTTTTCCTGAATCGTCGACGAGGAACTTTCGGGCGGTACCACCTTGGAGATCGTGTCGATGCCAAACCCGATAGGAATTGGTGTCGGTTTTGGCCTGAGGGCCCACCAACACTTCTCGAGGTGCGGTGGTGAGCGCGGAGGCGGGTGCGTCAAGCGTACCGCCCACCTGTGATGCGTTCACGTAGACGGTTCCGACTTCATTAAGGGTGAGGAGAATTGGGCCCATGAGGAGTGCGGACGCTGCGGCGCCGATACAGATGGCAATCTGCTGATATTTGGGTGTTCCGCCGACCAGAAAGCCGGTCTTTAGATCCTGAGATGTCGTCCCGCCGTTGGAGCAGGCGATGCAGACCACGGCACCCACCGAAAGCGCGGTGACATAGTAAGGTGGGGTGGTCCAACCGAGCAGCAGGAAAACACCGCATGTGAGCAACAGCGTGGCGATGGTCATTCCCGAGATGGGATTGGAGGTCGAACCGATTTCACCGGTGAGCCGTGAAGACACGGTGGTGAAAAGAAAACCGAGAAGCAGAATCAACAAGGCTCCGAGGAGGTTCATTTTCAGGGCGGGAGCCAGAGTGATGGCAGTAACAAGAACAATGGTACCGATGGCTACGAACTTCAGGGACAGATCCCGTTCAGTTCGGAGGGAAGCTGCGGCACCCTGGACACGCGTGTTGGTGAAATCGGCCAACCCCATCCGGATTCCGCGCCAGATGGTGGGCAGGGCGCGAAGCAGGCTGATCAAGCCGCCGGCCGCGACAGCTCCGGCGCCGATGTACAGCACATAAGCCGACCGGATTTCACCGGGCGACATGTCTTTGATTAATCGTGTCGATTCGGGAGGCAGCGGCAAGGTGAGAGCTTCACCAAAGAACTTAATGAGGGGGATGAGCACAAGGTAGGAGAGCACGCCGCCAGCGGCCATAACTCCGGCGATTCTAGGGCCAATGATATAGCCGACCCCGAGCATTTCGGGTGAAATCTCCGCAGACAACGAACCCGCCTTAAGAGGTGCACCGAATGTGGCGCCCACGGTATCCTTCCAGCCTTTGAGGGCGACATTGGCCACTTTATAGAGCAAGCCGATGCCGAATCCGGCGAAGATGGTTCGGGCATTGACGGACGCGTTGGCCAGTTCTTTGGCGTAAGCCGGGTCCGATTCATCTTTGGATGCCTGGCTGGCTCCGGCTTTAAGGACTTCGGCGCAGGCGGTTCCCTCGGGGTATTTGAGCGATCCATGCTGCTGGACAATGAGAGCCCGGCGCAAGGGGATCATCATGAGGATCCCCAATAGGCCACCGAGCAAGGCCACCGAAAAGACGCGGGACATCTCCAAATCGAATCCGAGGATCAGGATGGCTGGCATCGTGACCCCGACACCGAACGCGAGTGATTCGCCAGCGGACCCGGCGGTCTGGGCGATGTTATGCTCCAGAATCGTGGCGTCGCGTCCGCCCATCAGTCCCCAAAGTCGGAACAGGGAAATGGAGATGACCGCGACGGGAATGCTGGCGCTGACGGTCAGGCCAATCTTTAGGACGAGATAAAGGGAGGAGGCGCCGAAGATCATCCCCAGCAGCGTCCCAACCACGAGGGACCTTATGGTGAATTCGCGGAGGCGCGAGTTAGCTGGAATGAACGGAGTAAACGAGGACCTGGGATCAGTCATAGAGCGTTACGGCGCAAACGCTACGCAAGTCTGGCAATGGGCCAAGGTTAAACCGTTGTTTTCGTGACTCGACAGGCGAGTGGGTGCCGCTAGATTCGCCGCCCTTTATGAATCGGAATCCGCATGTTGCTGTCGTTGGCGCCACAGGCGCTGTCGGCATTGAAATGATCCAGACACTCGAGAAGCGGAATTTTCCGGTGGGCAAATTGACGCTTCTCGCTTCCGCCCGAAGTGTGGGGAAGAAACTTCCATTTCGAGGCCAGGAAGTGCTGGTGACCGAACTTCGTACGGATTCATTCGCAGGTATCGACATCGCACTGTTCAGCGCGGGGGGGGCCATCTCCAAAGAATTTGGGCCGATCGCCGCCGCCGCTGGGTGTGTGGTGGTCGATAATTCCAGTGCGTTTCGGATGGATCCCAAAGTCCCGCTGGTGGTGCCCGAGATCAATCCCGAGGACGTTCGTTTGCACCAGGGGATTCTTGCCAATCCGAATTGTACGACAGCCATCACCTTGATGGCCTTGTACCCCTTGCATCAGGCATTTGGTGTCACGCGGATCTTCGCCTCGAGCTATCAAGCGGTTAGCGGCACGGGAGCGAAAGCCATTGAAGAATTGGAGCGTCAGGTCAGCCAAGTTGTTCGCAAGGAGCCCGTCACCAAGGAAGTGTACCCGCATCAAATCGCTTTTAATCTACTGCCTCAAGTCGATTCGTTCTTGCCGTCCGGATACACCAAAGAGGAGATGAAGATGGAGAATGAGGGGCGAAAGATCATGCATCATCCGAGTTTCCGGGCGAGCGTGACCTGTGTGCGTGTTCCGGTCTACCGGTCCCACTCCGTGGCGGTGAGCGCGGAGTTTGAGAGACCGATCACGGCGGAAGCGGCGAGACGAATCTTGCAGCAGGCACCCGGTTTGGATCTGATGGACGAACCAGAAAAGCAGGTATACCCCATGCCTCTTTTCACTTCGGAAAAGTACAACTGCGAGGTCGGACGTATCCGTAAGGATTGCGCCCTAGAGAACGGTTTGACGTTTTGGGTTTGCGGGGATCAGTTGCTCAAAGGTGCCGCGCTCAATGCGGTTCAAATCGCGGAAGAACTGATGAAAATCTGATGTAAATAAGCCGGACTTCGGTTCAGGGTGTTCTTATGCACCGCGTGCGACCTATCCGGCCAGTGTGTCTCGGATTTTTCCTCGGACTCCAGGGTTGGGTAACCTCGGGTTCGCTGAAGAAACGATTGTTTCAGCACGTTGGATTGGTTGGGACTTCTGGGTGGACACGATTTGGTATCCTGCTGCCCATCCTCCTGACGTCTCTTCAGGCCGGGACCGTAGTCAAGCTCGGGACCGTGACCCAAATTCGCGGTCCCCAGGATTTAGACCTCGAAGGCCAAGTCGTTTATGCGATCAATTTCAGCGCCAATGATCCAGTGCGTACCGTTCGGGGAGTGGGGTTTCTTCCGGATCGACTCGGGATTCCTGGGGCGAAACTGGTGGGTCCTCAGCAGGTCTCTCCCTGGCAGACCAAGCCCGAGTTTGGGACCACGGCAGATGCCAACAATTTGGAAGAGATCTTCCAGGATATTCGATGGGCGAACTCGGGTGGGAATGAACGGCTCCGAGCGGATCTGGCGGTGCAGGTGGGGGATGAATACAAACTTCAGATCCTGATTTCCGCGAACGGAAACGAAGTGCGGCGCTGGGACATACGCGTCAATGGATTGCAGGCGGTGGATGAACTGACGTCGCTCGGAGCGTCACCAGGGGAGTCCTACTCGCAAGGTCGGGCGACGCTTTACACTTACTTCTACACGGCAACCACCTCCACGACGGTGGTGGAGATGGGTGATTTGTTCGGAGCCAACGACGGAGGGGACCGAAATCCTATTTGGCAAGGACTGACATTGGAGCGCGTCACATCCCCGCCGACTCCCGACGACATTGCACTTAAGGTGTATCAGTTCTTTCCTACTCAGACTGAACCGATCGCCACGGTGACGGTGTCGGATCGTCGGTTTTCGGCGAATCATGAGCTGCAATTTGTTCCCGGGGACGGCGATGCGGATAACGCTCGATTCACGCTCACTGGGCTGACTTTGCATCCCGGGCCATTTGATTTTAGGGGTCAACCTCACGGTTCCAGATACACGATCCGAATTCGAGCCACTGATGCTTCGGATCCCAAGCGGTTTCTTGAAAAGTCCTTCACGCTGACCTTGGCGGCGCCTCATGCGCCGACAAGCTTGAGATTGGAATCTCCCTTTGTGGCCACAACGGCTGTCACCGGATCCGTGGTGAGTCTGCTCGAGGCGGTGGATGTTGACGGATTCGATCGCCATCGTTTTGAGTTGGTGCCAGGCGTTGGCGACCAGGAGAACGCGCTGTTTAGCGTCGAGTTGAATCAGCTCAAACTCACAGGGGTGCGACCCTCCGGGTTAACCCAATTCCGAGTCCGATTGCGCGCTACAGATCTTTCGGGGTTATCCGTGGAACAGCCCTTTGCGTTGGCCTTACTGGAGCCTCGAGTACGGATCAACGAGGTGTTGGCGAACGAGGTGGGTGGTGTTGAGGATGAGAGTGGTCAACCGCAAGAATGGATCGAATTGCACAACCTACTGTCGCAACGATTGGACCTGACAGGGTGGTATCTGACGGACGACCGGGACGATTTGACGAAGTGGCGAATTCCGACGCGGGTTGTGCCGCCGGGGGGATTTCTACTAATTCTGGCCGACGGCATCGGTGCGGAAGTGCCGGGATCTAGCAACCTTCATTCAAATTTTTCGATTTCCAGCGACGGCGAATGGATTGGACTGGTGCGGCCCGACGGTCGAACGGTGGCGAGCGAAATGTCGGTGCCCGCTCTCTACCCTGGCATCTCCTTTGGGGTAGGGACAGGCGGGGTGCCGGGGCACCTGTTGCAGCCAACCCCTGGGGCCACCAATGCGGCGGTGACGGTTGCCGGGGCAAACGCGGTTGTGTTCAGTCGGCCGCATGGGTTTTACACCAATTCATTTCCGCTAACACTCACCGCGCAAGTTGCCGGATCCACGATCCGTTACACAACTGATGGAACACGGCCGACAGCGAGCACGGGAATACTCTACAGTGAGCCGATCTTGGTTTCGCCCAACACCGCGGCCATCACGCGTGGCCTAAGAATCATCCGTGCCATTGCGATTCATCCGGATGCGGCCTACGCACCGGTCGCCACGCAGACCTACTTCTTTGTGGATGGCGTCGCGGGTCCGTCCGTGGATGGCATTGTCAGTCAATCCCGTCTACTCACCTCGATTACCCGTCATGCGATCTACGGCCCCTTGATGGGTGACGCTTTCCGAGCTCTGCCAGCACTTTCGGTTAACTTGACGGGTAGCTTGAGTACTCGGGAAATGCGGGCGTCGTTGGAATTGATCGATCCGAACGACGCGGAGCCGGGGTTTCAGGTGGACTGTGGCGTCGGAGCCACGGGAACCACGAGTTTGGGCTCGCCGAAGCTCAGCATGGCAGCACGGTTTCGCGCGGAGTATGGCGCTTCGCACCTGAATTACCCAGTCTTCGCCCGAGGCTCCCTGGCACCTGGTAAAGCCGCTAGCGAGTTCAAAGAACTTCGATTGCGCAGCCACAGCCACGACACGTTCTACTGGCTTGGCACCGCGGAAAACCCGCCGGTCCCCTACGGCAATCCACCGGTGACTCGCAGTGGGGATGCGCAATTGGCTCGGAACTTGTGGATGGACGAGATGCAGCTCAAGATGGGGCAACCGGGAAAACGTGGGCGTCAGGTTCACCTTTTTCTGAATGGGTCGTACCATGGCATCTACCACGTGCACGAGCATGCGGACGAGGATTTCATGGCCAGTTATTACCCGGGTGGACCCGAAGAATTTCATTTCTCAGGTGGTGGCACGACGGGAAGCAATCATGGGGGAGGTGACACTTGGACGGCGGCGTGGGCTGCCATGAAAGCGAGTCTGGGGAATTATACCTCAGCCAAACGCTGGGTCGATGTGACCAACCTTTGCGACTACATGGTGCTGAGTTTCTATGCGGGAAACGACTGGGACTGGAGTGCACAGCACAACTGGGGTGCCGCTGGACCGACGCTGCCGGACCGCGGTGGTTGGAAGTTCTTCCAGCAAGATTCCGATATTTCGCTGCAGGATGTTCAGGCGGATTGTACCGATCAGGATGTGCCCGACGGCATCTTCAGGCGACTGATGAACTACGCAGATTTCCGGGTGCTCTTTCGCGATCGATTGGTGAAACACTGTTTTGGCGATGGAGTTTTAACCCCTAAGGCTGCCTCTGAGTTTTACGATGCCCGCATGGCGGAGATCCAGACTGCGATTGTGGCTGAGACGGCGCGGTGGCAGCCCGGTTCGAGCGTTGGAAGGCTGCCTTGGGATCGGGACCAGGAATGGACCAATGAATGGCGCTATTTGCGCACGACGTTTTTCCCACTGCGAACGGCTCGGTTGTTGGGGCAAATTCGGGCGCGCTCGGGTTGGTGGCCGACGGATCCACCGACGCTCAACCATCCCGGAGGTGTGGTTCCGGCGGGTTTTGAGGTGACCTTCGGCAACCGGATTGGGCAGGTCTATTACACCATCGACGGGACGGATCCGCGGTTACCTGGTGGGAAGACCAATCCAACAGCACGTTCGGCCAGCGGAGCCAATCCAACGCTGACGACGAATCTCATTTCCGAAGGATCGGTCTGGAGTTTTCTGGATACGGGCGCGGCTCCGTCAGCGGGGTGGACAGAACGGGGTTTTGATGATGCATCGTGGCGACGTGGTCCAACCCAGATTGGTTATGGGGATGGGGACGAAGCGACGGTGGCTGGTTTTGTCGATACAGATCCCGGCGCTGGAGGCGTGCAAAAGAACATTACGACCTATTTTCGGAAAACCTTTGATGTGATAGATCCTGCGGGAATGAGCCAACTGCTGCTCCGGCTCGTTCGGGATGATTCGGCAGTTGTTTATCTCAACGGCAAGGAAGTCTGGCGCTTAGGGCTTCCCGAAGGGCCGATTACCCCAGCAGTTCGAGCGGTGGTGGCAATCGGAGGAGCCGACGAATCGGCGTGGAACGAAAACGTGCTGGAAAAACTGGAGTACTTTTTGGAGCCGACTGGGAATGTCCTCGCTGTGGAGATTCATCAAGCCGATCCAGGGAGTTCAGACATCAGCTTCGATTTCGAGTTGATCGGGACCATGCCGGCGGCCCCGGCCAATGCGCTAGTCATCCAGCGTCCCACCCGCATTTTGGCGCGGGTGAATACAGGGAGTGATTGGTCCGGCTTGGTGGATACCTACTTGGTACCGGAAGGTACGCCGATGGCTTCGGCGGAGAACTTATTATTGACCGAAATCCAGTTCCATCCGTGGGACGAGGGAAACAACGAGTTCCTCGAATTCTTAAATACGGCGCCCTACATGGTGGATTTGTCGGGCGTTCGAATCACCAATGCCGTGGATTTCGTTTTTCCCAAGGGAACGCTGCTCGGTATCGGAGAACGATTGGTCGTCGTGAAAGATCCGGCGCTCTTCGACCTCCGATACACACAGTCCGGAAGCGCTTACTATCGGGACGGGATCCGTCGGTTGGGGCCGTGGACTGGTTCGTTGTCCAATGGCGCCGAGACCGTGACTGTGTTGGCGGCAGATGGTTCAATGCTTTTGGAAGTGGCCTACGGTTCCACGGGCAACTGGCCTGGGCGCGCCGATGGCAATGGTAGCAGCCTCGAACTGGTGCAAGAGTCGGACGCTCCAAGAACCGCTGCCGAAAAATCGGCATGGCTTGGCAATCCGCGCCGGTGGCGCCCGAGTTCCGAGTTTCACGGGTCGCCTGGAGTGTTCGGGGTAGGTCCGGACAATCGAATTCTCATCAATGAAATCCTTGCGTCGCCTCTCGACGGAGACTCGGATGGCATCGAGTTCCTCAATCGAAGTGGCGCCGCAATTTCGATGGAAGGTTGGTTTGTGAGCGATAACTCCTCAGAATTCCGGAAATATCGATTTCCCCCCGCGACGGTGATCCTGCCTGGAGAACGGTTATCGATTCGTTCCGCTGATTTTGATAATCCTGCCAATCCTTCGAGTCTGATCCCCTTCGGCTTAAACGAAGCGGGGGACGATGTGTTCCTACTGCAAGCCGCTATGGGTGGGGAATTGCTGAGGTTCGTGGACCGAGTGGAATTTGGTCTGACACCCAAAGGAACGTCACTAGGCCGTTATCCTGATGGGTCGGGCCCGTTCGCGCTGCTGCAACGCGTGAGTTTCGGAACGATGAATGCGCTGCCGGTGGAAGGTTATGCCGCCTGGGCCTCCGTCACGTTTCCTCGAGGAACTCCGCCGGAAGATCAGAAAGCGTCGGCGGATCCGGATGAAGACGGGGACAGTAATTTCGCCGAATACGCCTTCGTCACCTCGCCGACCCGAGCCAATGGACCGACCCTTGAAATCCTGGAAGAAGCTGGAATGGACAAGGATCACTTGGTGATTTATCGCAGTCGCACGGCGGCGGGACGTTTAAATTATCAATTGGAGCAATCAGCGGATTTGGTGTCGTGGTCGACGGCGACGGGTGACTTGGAACGGATATCGGCTGTCGCGCAACCAGATGGATCGACGCATGTGGTTATGCGTCTCAAGCAACTCACCACGGATGCCACAGCGTCGCGTTTTGTCCGGGTGCGAGTTCAGGAATAGGTCGATGTGAGTTCGAGATGAAACATATATGAATGAATCACGGTTCCCGCAACTTGTGCGCACTGCTGTGGAGGTGTTGGAGCGCATCCAACGGGATCGCGCGTTGTTGGCCCAATTGTCGCCGGAGGAGCTCACCCGGCTATTGCAAGCGGCAGGAGATGTCTTTTGTCCAGACGTCAGCGAGCGTCGGCGTTTGGTCAAGGCTCGCTCGCGGCAACGCAAAGCAGAAAAGTTGGAGCGAGACGACGCGTTGCTCAATGAGACAGGCATACGTTCCCTACGTCGCAAGCCGGTGTTCACCACGCCCAATCTGTCCCCCCCGCCCGTTTTGGAAGCCGATACCATCGCGGACGGTGCGTTCAAAGAAGTGACCCAGCCTCAGAACTGTTACATCTGCAAACAGGACTATTCGAAGGTCCACCATTTTTATGACCAACTCTGTCCGGTCTGCGCGGAACTGAACTACCGGAAGCGCACGGAACTCGCGGATTTGAAAGGGCGAGTCGCGCTACTGACAGGAGGACGGGTCAAGATTGGGTATCAGGCGGGACTCAAACTACTGCGCGCCGGAGCGACATTGATCGTGACGACCCGTTTTCCAAGAGATTCAGCCACACGCTACGCCGCGGAACCGGATTTCCAAGTGTGGGGACACCGATTGGAAATCTTTGGCCTCGACCTGCGTCATACGCCCAGCGTGGAAGCCTTCTGCCGCCATTTGCTGTGCACGCGCGATCGGTTGGATTTTATCGTGAACAACGCCTGCCAGACCGTACGGCGGCCCCCGGATTTCTATCGGCATATGATGGCGGCAGAGACCGCATCAGCGGAAACGGTGTCAGCGTCGGCGCGACAGGTGCTGGGTACCTATGAAGGATTGCGCGGCTACCAGCTGCTGCCTGAAGCGGGGGGAGCATTGCCTGTGGGGGAGCGTGTACTGACGGAGGTGGCCGGTTTGACGCATGCGGCAGCCATGTCCCAGGTGGCGTTGCTTCCTGAGGAGATGGAGGCTCAGAAGCATCTCTTTCCCGAGGGACGCTTGGACCAGGATTTGCAACAGGTCGATTTACGGGATCGAAATTCTTGGCGACTGCTTTTGGAAGAAATTCCGACGATAGAATTATTAGAAGTGCAGTTGGTGAATGCGGTGGCTCCATTCGTATTGAACGCCCGATTGAAACCGCTCATGACGCGGACGTCCGATCGGGATAAACATATTGTGAATGTCTCAGCGGTAGAGGGACAGTTTTATCGGAAATTCAAGACCACTCGTCATCCCCACACCAACATGGCCAAGGCTGCCCTCAACATGATGACTCGAACATCGGCCGCAGATTACGTCCACAGTGGCATTCATATGAATGCGGTCGATACGGGATGGGTGACCGATGAGGATCCGGTACAAATCGCGACGAGGAAGGTTGAGGAACACCGATTTCATCCGCCGTTGGACATCATTGATGGCGCGGCCCGAATCGTGGACCCGATTATCCACGGCTTTAATACGGGTGAGCATATTTGGGGAAAATTCCTCAAGGACTATCGGCCCACGGATTGGTGAGTCCCCGTTTTTTGACACGGATTGCGGTGAGGTCCAAGCCGATCGCCGGGCTGCGGTTTCGACTGGCGGACCACGCTGAGGGTCAGGTGCCCGCAATCCCATTGGTGCTGGGTGGAAAGGACCAATGCGTCCCAAAGCGCCACCGTTCACGGAGTAGAGTGGTCAATTCGTCCATCGAAGCTTCTTGGATCAAGTGGCGCAGTTGAATTGAAGCGCGCTTGGGACCGACCGGCGAAAATGCGACGATTTGACGCAGCCTGGAGGTTAGGCGGGCCAGCGGATCCATAGGAGATATTTTCGATTCTGATCCGGCGTGTTCAATGGCAGCACTCAGATCCTCTGCGCTGGTCTCCGCAGCCAATTCACAGAAAACCTCGGCGCGAGCCGCGTTGTCGAACCCTGGGTTTCCGAACACGGCAAGACATTGTTTGAAAAGACGTTCTGCCCGAGGTTCCAAGGCACTCAGGTCCTGCGCAGTTGTTGCGGGGGGACGCGGTGTTGAAAGTAGTCCAGATTGCGTAGTGACGATTGAACTGATATCCAACTGGAGGGTTACGTTGTGCTGCGCGACGGTGCCGGGTGGCACCACCGCCCATTGGAGTCCGACGGACGAATCCGGATGCAACGGATCTTGTGGGACTGTCTGGAGCACTAGGCCCAAGCTGACGGTGGCGAGCTGCGGGCGAACCGAATTTGGGGAAGTCGATTGATTCGAGCTCTGACTCAGGCCTGACATCAGTTGATCTTGGAGCGATCTGAGTGCTAGATGAAGTGCATGCATGGGGCTTGGCGTCGAGAACCGACGGCGTCTGGATTTAGGACTTTTCAATCTATCAAGTCTCTATTAAAATCTTTGTGCGTTCGTCTGGGGCCTCAGGATGTGCGCCTTCTGCGCTCCCGTCTGCCTCTGACTCTGGTTCCCATATGACATGTCTATCTTAATTCTATGAAACGATTACAACTGATGGCCGCCTTGGCCGGTGGAATTGCCCTCGGCAGCAACACGTCCGCTCTCGGTGAGACCTTAAACCTGGAATTTGTGTTCGACCAGGGTCCACTCAGTGGCCAAAGTTTTCCTGGAACCTTGGAGTTTCAGCCCGGTGATGGTGCCAAATATCCGGACGACGGGTCGCTCCTCGACTTCAATGCGATTATAGCGGGCGTTACTTTTGGCATGACGGATGATGTGGATTTTCCCGATTTTCCCGAAGCAGAGATCACGGCAGGTTCGTTGACCTACCTGGACGGAGTCCTGCTTTCAAATAATTCGTCTTTCGATATTCTATACGAACAGGGTGTTGGGAATGAGGTGACATTCGAAACGTCTGCTGGTGAGCTCAGTTTCGGCTTCCTCCGTGTGACTGGGGCAACCATTCCTGAAGGTGGGGCCACTTGGGCGATGTTTGGCGCTGGCCTGTTCGGCCTCGCCTGGCAACGCCAGCGGCTTATGGCCCGTCGCTAGGCGATGGGGGACCAGGAATTCACTTGCCAAAGTGTCGGTCGCTCAACCTGAAGAAAGCGTCGATGTCGCTATTGCGTGTGTAGATGTTTGCCGACAACCGGATCCGTTGCCCGCCGAGGACATAAATCTTATTGGACTTCAGGGCTTCCCAAAATGTGGTGAGGTCTGCAGGAATAAATTTGAACGTGAACATGGCTCGGAACAGGCGTGGGTCATCGGATGTCACTGCCTCCAAGTAGCGACGCTCTCGAACGTGGCTCTGAATATGTCGAGCCAGTTCTTGCTGACGGGCGTAAACGGCGTCCGCGCCCAATGATTTCAAAAAGCGGAGCCCTGCGATCATTCCGTTCACGATGGCCCGGTTATTGGTGCCGATCATCATGAAACGAGCGGCATGCATTCCGGTTTTGTTATCCCATCCGCTATTGCAGACAGTTGGCCAAAGTTGGTCCAGTGCATCGCCACGGCCATAGAGCAGGCCGCTGCCAGCGGGAGCAAACATCCACTTGTGTGGGCTTCCGGCGAAGTAATCACAACCGAGATCGTGCAGATCAACGGGGATCTGGCCGTCCATGTGGGCTCCATCGATCAACGTGATGATTCCCTTGTCACGGGCGACCCGGCAGATGTCGCGAGCGGGCAAGACCAAGCCGGTGGGACTGGTGATACCGCTGAAGCTGATCACTCGCGTTTTGGGGCCGATGGCCTCGATCATGCGTTGCGCGAGTTCTCCAGGGTCCTTAGGGCTTACCGGAATCTCCACCTCGCGAACTAGAATGCCTGAACGGGCGGCGCGCATTCTCCAACTGGAATAACCTCCCGGATGTTCCTGATTGGTCATGAGCACTTCATCTCCGGCCTTGAGGTCGAGGCCGGAGGCGACGTAACTGATGGCTTCGGTACAATTGTGAGTGAAGGCGAGTTCATCGCGATGACACCCCAGGAACTCCGCCATTTCGGTCCGCTCAGGTTCGAGGCTCTCGTAACCCCAGCGGGGGACCTCATCCGTGGGCCATTCGGCTTGAAGCGCCAAGGTTTCTTGGACTTGCAGTAGCACCGATTTAGGAATGGCTCCCAGGCTGCCTGGATTTAAGAAAGCGCGGTCTTCGGCGAGTTGGAACTGCTCAGCCCGGATACGATTCCAGTAGGAATCCGGATTCTGCGATCGCAGAGCAGTTGATGGGAGTTGGAGAGGATTTGGTGAAGCAGAATCAGCCAGTGACGTGAATGGGCTGAGGGCGGCGGCGGACGCCAAACCTTGGAGGATGGTTCGTCGTGACCAAGACCTGCCAGCCTGGGTCGATGCTTTGGAAGGGGCAGATGCTCTATGAAGCGAGGGGGTAACCTTCATGGGTTGCTTTTGTAAGCGACGCAGCTGATTTCCACGCGGAAACCAAAAACGAGGTCGACCCCGCCGACTGTGGCGCGCGCTGGGAATCCATTTTTGAAATAGGACGCGTAGACCTTATTCATGGCTTGGTAGTCCTTGAGGTCCTTGAGATAGACCGTGGCGTTAACCACATCGTCAAAGGTGTAGCCGTTGTCTTTGAGGATTTTGCCAATATTTTCCATGACTTGTCGGGTCTCGGCTTCGACGGATTCGCGGACGTCGCCGCCGTCGGAGGTGCGGGGTATTTGTCCGCTGACGTAGAGGGTTGGGCCGGCTTTTTTGCCCGGGCTGAAGGGGAGGGAACTGAGCGGGACTGATGGCTGCTGCGCCCAGGCGAACACAGCCGCAGCGAGACAAACCGCTGCAACGATGGGGTAAGTGACTATTGATTTCATGAAATTGGAGTGCCTTATCGAGCGAATGTTCAAGAAACCCCGTGGAATGCCAAGAGAAGTTCGCGAGTTGATCCGCTTTTTTCTCAAACCGGTGTCCACTAGTCCAATCCAGGATTGCGGGGCATCCGAGAGCGGTATCTTTCTACAATCGTTGTTTGAACAACAGCCAAAGCTGCGACAGTCTACTGGCCGTGATTTTGAGCTGGGTAGATCGGATGAGTCGTGCGCTGGCTGAACTGGGAGAGTTTACTCGACTGGTGGGGGAGGCCATTGTGTCGTTGCGACGCCAACGGCCCACCTGGTCGGAGTGGATCCACCAATTATATCTTATTGGCGTCAAGAGCCAGAGCGTGGTGATCACCACCGGAGCAGCCACGGGGATGGTCTTGTGTGCGCAGACGTTCATTCAGTTTCACAAGGTAAAGATGGACACCGCGACTGGGGCGGTGGTGAGTGTTGGTATGTGCAGTGAATTGGGGCCAACGCTGGCGGCGTTAATGCTCACGGCGCGAGTCGGCGCTTCGATGGCTGCCGAGTTGGGTACCATGAAGGTGACGGAACAAGTCGACGCCCTCCGTACCTTGGCGACCCATCCGGTGGACTACCTGGTGGTCCCGCGCTTTTTGGCCTCCTTATTGGCGGCTCCATTATTGACAGCCGAAGCGGTACTGGTAGGCATCCTTGCGAGTTGGCTCGTCGGTGTCCACTTGCTAGGAATCGATTCGGCCTACTACCTGGCGAACATGAACAAACACACAGACCCCCAGGACGTGATCGTAGGCTTGATCAAGGCGACTTATTTCGGAGGGATGATCGCCATGATTAGCTGCTTCAAGGGATTGAATTGCGTTGGCGGGGCTGAAGGGGTGGGACGCGCCACCACGGAAGCTGTTGTGGCCTGCAGCATCACCGTGCTGGTCTCAAATTTCTTTCTCACCCTCCTTTTGAACGCCATTTTCTCCCATTGACAAACTCGAGTCATAGAGGGTTAGCGGTGGAAGTGGCCGATGTTCACAAGCGATTTGGCCCACAACCCGTTTTACGTGGGACGTCCTTTCTCATCCAAGCTGGCGAAGCGGTGGTCATTATTGGCCGGAGTGGCGGCGGGAAAAGCATCCTGCTCAAACATCTTGTCGGACTACTTCTCCCGGACAGTGGCCAAGTGCGTGTGTTTGAACAGGATCTGGCCACGATGGGTGAACGGGAGTTGCTGAAAGTCCGCCGGCGCTTTGGGATGTTGTTTCAGATGGCGGCATTGTTTGATTCGCTGACTGTTTACGAGAACGTGGGATTCGTACTGCGACGGGAACGGAAGCACACCGAAGGCGAGATCCGACGTCTTGTGGCTGAGGCGTTGGAAATGGTCGACCTCCCGGGTATCGAACACAAAATGCCGTCCGAATTGTCAGGGGGGATGCGCAAACGCGTCGGACTTGCCCGTGCGATTGTCTACCGACCCGAGATCATCCTTTATGACGAACCCACCACTGGGTTGGACCCAATCGCCGCCAGTGTCATCGATGCGCTGATCCGCCGGGTTTGGCGCCATCTCCATGTGACAAGCATTGCGGTGACACATGACATGAAGAGCGCTCGCGCCATCAGCGACCGGGTTTTGATGCTGCATGAAGGGTGCATCTACGCTCAGGGCTCTACGGCGGAACTTCTTGAATCCACCGATCCCATCATCTCCGACTTTGTCAATGGAGTGGACAATGAATTGGCCCCCGACAAGACCCCCTGAACCATTGAATTCCTATTTTATGCGGTTGAGTGCCTCAACCTCACCTCGCGAAGTTGTTTAAGTCTTATGCAATCCAAAACTCCAGCACGCTCGGTGGGCCTATTCGTCGTCATCACCGTCGCCATCATTTGCGCGTTGATCCTCAATTTTAGCAAAGGTGCCGGTTTCTGGAAACGCGGTTACACCGTTTATGTCCGTTCAAATTCCGTCGGCGGCTTGAGTATGGGCGCTGCCGTCACCATGTCCGGTGTGCGCATTGGCTCCGTCATCAGCATCGTCCTGAATCCCGACGGACGATCCGTTAAGGTCGGTTGCCGGATCGAGGAACGATACACGATTTATCAGGATGCGATCGTGGAGATTGAGCAGAGCGGATTTCTGGGCGACCAATACATCTCGGTCGTTCCCGCTAAGAACGAGGGAAAAGTTCTGGCGGATGGCGATCAAATGGAATCCCGAAGCCCTTTTAATCTCCAGGAAGCCGCCAGATCCGCCGTCGGACTCATGCAGCGTCTGGATAGTGCCGCGGCCAAAATTGACGTCGCGGTGGACCGAGTGGAGCGCCAATTACTGTCGGCAGAGACCCTGTCCAATTTGACGGCAACGGCCGCGAATTTTCGTCGCACCTCCGAAAACGCGGAACTTGCGGTGAAAGATATTCAAACCTTGGTGCGGGACAACGCGCCTGCGGTGGGAGGCAGCCTCAGTAATTTCAATGCGTTCTCGCTGAAACTGTCAAATTTGGCAGACCAACTCCATTTGGTGTCCAGCAACGTGAATGAGGTGGTTCGCAACGTCGACACGGTGATTGAATCCAACAAGGGAAACCTGCAGGCTTCTATGGAAAACTTGAAAGTCTCCACGGAAAACGTGAAACAAATCAGCGCGGACCTTCAGGCGGGCAAAGGAGTTGCCGGGGCGTTGCTGAAAGAGGATCAATTGTCGGCCCAGGTGGGTCAGATTTTGTTCAATGTGACCACGGTCTCCAGCAACTTGGCTCGATTCGGATTGCTTCATAAGCCCAAGGCCTCGTTGCCTAAGCCGATCGACCAGGATTCGACTTACAAAGGGCGGTCTCCGTTTCGCTGACCATTCGGCATGGGTCCCGGTAGAACTCACTCTAAAGACGGTTCTATTCCCAGGACTCTTCAATCGGTGATCCGGAGCACCTGCCATCGTGGATTGAGATGTTCATTTTGCCAAATTTGGCGAATAAATACCCCTATTTGCTAAATGATTCGAATCATCAAAAACCGCTCTTGACCCAAGTCCGTCTGAAGCGAGGATTAAAAATATTCATCGATAACAGTAATCCAATTCAATTCTTACAAAGCTCATGAAGAATCAAAGCAAAGAAAACCGCCGAAGCACTGCGAGATCCTGGGGCGAACTCAGTCGACGGCTGTCTCTTTGGGCGGTGCTAGGCCTGGTAGTCGGGTCTGAAACCTCGCTGACGGCGGCCCCGGATGCGTCCAAGCTCCGACAACAGGCCAGTGCTTTGATTTCGCCAATCCCTGAAAAAATGCCCGGCAGCGAGCAGGACACCAAGCCTTTTAGGGTTAAAGTTTAGCGGGAGCGAAGTCAGTGATTTGGTGGCATTTCTGGGGGCGCTTTTTGACAAGCCACGGGAGAAGCGAGCGAAGAATTAACTTCGGGGGTTGTTCCCAAATATGGTCCGAGAGTCGCTGGGGCTCTCGGTCGCGTTTTTGTCTTCAGATCGCCGGGATTCGATTTCGGGAGTGGCTTGATTGAATCGTCACCGCGAAAGTTGTGCGTGGAAGTGAATCATGCCATGATGCGACACATGCTGACTGAGTCATCACATTCCCAAAGTGTATTGAATCGCCGATCGTTCCTGGCCGGTTTGAGCGCCTGTGCGAGCACCCTGGCTGGATGCGGCACGGTTTCCTCGAATTCGACGCCTACGCCGCCGCCGGCGCCAACACTGCGGATTCTTAGCTACAATATCCACCATGGAGAGGGAACTGATGGTAAAGTAAACCTCGCGCGCATTGCTCAGGTGATCATGACTTCTGGTGCTGACTTGGTGGCCTTGCAGGAAGTGGATCGAAAGACCACTCGGACTGGGCGAGTTGACCAGGCGACGGAGTTGGGCATCCTGACAAGAATGCACGTCCGTTTCGGGGCTGCCATGGCATTCCAAGGTGGCGACTATGGACAGGCCATTCTCAGTCGGTGGCCCATTCTCATGTTGCGCACTCACTTTTTGCCAAATCCCGCCCAGCGCGAGTCACGCATCGCCGTGTCGGCGGTGATTCAAACCGGCTCAGGGCATGTCGTTCGCTTTGTCAGCGCCCACTTGGACGCGAACACTGAAGACGACAATCGTTGGTTACAGGCCATCCGCCTTCAGGAAACGTTTGGGATGGACGATTCGTTGCCGGTGATACTGGCAGGCGATCTGAACGACGTCACTGAAAGCCGTTCATTGAACCGACTGACTCAGCATTGGACCGATGCGTCGGCAGGTAATCCGATACCGACGGTGCCGTCAGGAACCCCCCAATCACGAATAGATTACGTGCTGTTGCGCCCGAAGAACTGGGAAGTGCGAGGCAGCACGGTTTTGGATGAAGCGGTAGCTTCCGATCATCGGCCTCTTCTCGTTACCTTGGCCTTGCCTCCCGCGAAGTAAACCCGGGACGCCCGCATTGCCAGAGCGCTATGTCGGCTGGTGGCGGCTAAGTGGCCTTTTTGGAGGCATGGGCACGGTGGAACCGAAGGAAGTCCCGCAGGGACTCCGGATGATCCCGCCAGAAACGTGCCAATGAGGCAAACACCTGGAGTGTTTGTGGTTTTAGGTGGTGCTCAATGTCTTCGACTTCTTCGCGTATGGTCTCGGGTTCCAACCCCAGTAACTCCAGCAGTTCAGTCACGGTGCGATGGCGCTCCTTGATGTGCTTCGCAACGGCACGGCCTTCGGCGGTTAGGGTGAAGCCGCGGTATCGCTGATAATTGACGTAACCTCGAAGCGCCAGTCGGCGCACCATATTGGAAACCGTGGAGCGATTCAGATCCAAGGAATCGGCGAGATCACTGACACGGGCGTATCCAACCCGATCAACCAATTCCTGTATACGTTCCAAGTGATCTTCGGTGGATTCCGAACGATGGCTCGAGGTTGGTGTCGCCGCTGTTTGCTTCTTGGGCACAGCGTAGTTTAGCCAGGGCCGTGCATCGGCGCCAAGTCCAGAGACAACGATCCCAAAGTTTTAAGCCTAAAACAATTTGTTTGACAGTCGACTCGGTTTCATGGAGTTTGGCCCACATGACCGGGAATGAGAATCGAACTGGCTGCAACCCTCAAGACATCGGTGCCCTCATGCAGAGGTTCAACCGGCGACGCGCCTTAAAAGGGCTGGGATGGTCCGCGGTTGCCTTGTCGTCTTGGGCTCCTTGGTGCGGTTGCTCCAAACCAGCCGTCACGGCGCCGGCCCGAGCCCAGATTACGACGACAGTCTCCATGGTGACAGATCTCGTGAAACGGGTGGCGGGGGACCGGTGTCTCATCCAAGGGTTGATGGGGCCGGGAGTTGACCCTCATTTATACAAGGCCACTGCCGGCGATGTCATTGCGCTGCAAAAAGCCGACATCACGTTTTACGTTGGGCTGCACCTGGAAGGCAAAATGCAGGACAACTTCGAGAAGATGAGTCAATCGGGAAGAAAGGTCCGAGCGATCACTTCAGCCATACCCAAGGAACGACTGTTAAAACCGGCGGAGTTCGAGGGGAATTTTGACCCACACGTGTGGTTTGACGTCGAACTGTGGTCGCTGTGTTTGAAGCCTGTAGCAGAGGCTCTGTCAGAACTGGCTCCGGAAGCTGCGGCGTATTTCCAGCAGAATGCCAATGCCGCTCTGAAATCGTTCGAGACGTTGCATTCTTGGGCTAAAGCCAAGGCAGCGGAATTGCCGGAAAACCGTCGGATTTTGGTGACCAGCCATGATGCGTACAATTATTTTGGCCGGGCCTACGGCTTTCAAGTGGTGGCGCTTCAGGGCATCTCCACCGTGACCGAGGCGAGTCTAGCGGATTTAACGCGGCTTGTGGATTTTATCAAGGCTCGGCGCATACCGTCGATCTTTGTCGAGTCCAGTGTCCCCCGTAACACCATTGATCGGATCAGTCATGATGCCGGTGTGCGGGTTGGAGGCGAACTCTTTTCGGATGCGATGGGTACCCCCGGGCAGATGGAGAACGGGTACGATTTGGGGACATACGATGGCATGATCCGGCATAACCTGACGACGATTGTAGAGGGGTTGAAGTGACGATGACATCGACCCAACCGAGTGGCGATCCGGTTCCGTTGGAGATTCATGACCTGACGGTAGCCTACCAGAAGAAGCCGGTATTATGGGGTGTGGATCTGGCGGTTCCGGCGGGAAAGTTGGTGGGGATTGTAGGGCCAAATGGCGCCGGAAAATCGACATTGATTAAAGCGGCCATGGGGTTGTTGCCGGTGAGTAGTGGATGGGTGAAGGCATTTGGCCGACCCGTGAGCGAAGAGTTGACCCGAGTCGGGTACGTGCCACAACGGGAGACCGTCGACTGGGACTTCCCGGTCAATGTCATGGATGTGGTGATCATGGGGCGTTACGGCCGACTGGGACTATTTCGTCGTCCTAAATCAGCTGACCGCGAAATCGCTAGATCCTGTTTGGACAAGGTTAAGATGCTGGCCTTTGCGGATCGTCAGATTGCCAATCTCAGCGGGGGGCAGCAGCAGCGTGTGTTTCTGGCCAGAGCACTAGCTCAGGAGAGCGATTTGTATTTCATGGATGAACCGTTTGCGGGCGTCGATGCAGCGACAGAGGCGGCCATCATTGAACTGCTTCACGAGTTGAGGTCCCGGGGAAAGACCATCCTCGTGGTACACCACGATTTGCCGACCGCGCGCAATTACTTTGATATGCTATTGCTCCTGAACATGCGCGTGGTGGCCTTTGGGCCGACGAGCGAGGTTTTCACTTACGAATTGCTCCAGAGGACCTATGGCGGCCGTCTGACAATTCTGAGTGAAGTCGCGGAGGCTGTCCGACAGAAGGGATACAAATAGTTGGCGAACCCGTCCCTCCCATCCATCCAGTGAATTCAAACTCTCCCATCCAACGACCCCAAAGCTTGAGGTCTCATCCGGGCGTGTGGGTTGGGTTGTCGGCGTGGTGGCTGGGCAACGTTTGGGCGCACGCAGCGAAAATTGGGGACATCGACAGCACGTCCGTGCTGACCCAAGCGGTTCGATTCGTCTCTCTGGGAGATCCAGCGGTGCGGTATGCTCTGTTGGGCTCGATCTTGTTGGGGATTACCTGCGGATTATTGGGTAGCTTCCTGGTGGTTCGGCGGATGGCTCTCGTCGGAGACGCGTTATCCCATGCGGTACTCCCTGGCGTGGCACTGGGGTTTCTTTGGAATACCTCCAAGGATCCTCTGGCCATATTTATCGGGGCGACGTTGGCTGGATTACTCGGGACAGCCACAGTTTTTGCGATCAAGCGCACAACGCATCTGAAGGAAGACACGGCGCTGGGCATGGTGTTGGCGGGGTTTTTCTCGTTGGGAATTTGTCTGGTGACGCTGTTTCAGAAATTGCCAGGCGGCAATAAATCGGGGATCGATAAATTTCTGTTCGGTCAGGCAGCGGCATTGGGGCCAGATGACCTTCGTTTGATGCTGGTGATTACGCTCTTGGTGGTGCTGGTATTGACGATAGGGTTTAAGGAATTCTTGTTGGTGAGTTTTGATCCGGCGTTCGCGAGTGTTTGTTCGCTTCCGACACGTTGGTTGCAGCATGGCCTCATGGTTTTGCTGGCATTTGCGGTGGTGATTGCCTTGCAGGCGGTGGGAGTCGTGTTGGTCTCTGCGATGCTGATTACCCCAGCGGCGACGGCGTATCTGCTGACAGATC
>SXSK01000279.1 GCA_005793375.1 Verrucomicrobiales bacterium
CAGATTAACGGGCGGGCCAGTTCCGCGCAAGCTAAAAATGTCGTCGGGTGCGATCGACAGCTTTCCAGCCGTCGCGCCAAGAACGGCGCTTTTCCCCTTCATCTTCCAAACTTTAAGTGAACTGTCGCTGTAGTGTTAGCAGCTCGGCTGTGTGATGGTCCGTACGTTCCGGGAGTGCGCCACCACCGCAACAAACTTTCTACTGCGACGAATCGAGGACCGAAACCCTTCAATTCATGGCTTGAAAATTCCATGAAATGACCTTGCGAACACGCTGTTGCGGTGTCTCTTAGACCTGAAATAGGAAGATATTATGCAAGGGGCACTAAGATCAGGAGGAAGTTCCAATCTAGGGATTTTCAGGACGGATTACCCGGTGCATTGTGTCGGGGATCCACAACGGCAATTCATTCAGTCGGACTTCCGAATCAAACCATGGTTTGGATTCATCGCGGCAATGGTGGCTTTCTTGCAGGCGCTGACATTCAGTCGCGCCGCGACCGGGGACATTGTGGATCTCACAAGTTCCAACGGCTGGTTGTACGTGTCCATGGAAGGGCTAAACACCAGTGGCACCTACCACTTCGGAATCTCCAGCGCTGCGTCTTTCCTCACTCCCACCAATCCTACCGTCGTTCTGAAGTACACCAGCCTCGGCTTCACCACCATCGGGTCGCCCACAACCTTCAGCCGAACCAATTTCGCCACCAAGCCCGTTCGAAAGACGTATCCAAATGCCAACCAACAGGAGGAGACCTTGGAGGGCAATATCCTCACCGTTCGACTGGCATTGATGGATTACACGTACCAGAAGGATGCCAACTTCACGGCTTCTGTCTCCGCAGGATTTTACACCGCCAACGGTATCTCCAATAACGCCGTCACCGACATGCCAGTCGTAAACACGTCAACTCATGCTTACCCCAAACCAGTCGCTAATTGGTCCCGTCCCCCGTTGGAATTAATGACACAGGGCAATGCGGTCTTTGGGGTGACTGGTTTCGGCCATCACGCTGCCGATGGACGTCCATTGCAATGCGTCCAAGTCTGGGCTGTCGATTTGTTAGGGAATACAACACCCACGGTCTCGGTACCTGCGGCGGAAATCGATAGTTCTTATGGCGATGCCCTACCCGTGATTGAGTACGTAGCTCACCTGGATCTCGCAGGTCTCACACGCGGTTTGGCGACGGCCCATTTCCGAGCGTTCCCAAGACTCGGCGATACCGAAACGATCCTCGACACCTCCGACGGGCGCTTCACCTTCCCGACCCACGAAGCAGGCCCAACTCGCTTTTTTGCAGATCCTCAAAACAACTACGGACGCACCATCGCTGTGGTGGCCTTGAATGGAATCAACACTTCAGCAAAAGCAATTCCGATAACCGAATTTGACCCCAACAATCCCCCGAACGCTTTTTCAACCTTGGCAGCCGCCATCACCGCGATTGGCAGGACCAACTGGCTGCTCTATGGGCGCAGCGACCCCGGCGGGGCCACCATCTACATGCGGGCCGGCTCCCATGCCTGGACCGGAGGCACTATCATCCTCACCAACCAACCCAGCACTTGGGTCACCGTCGAATCCTTTCCCGGTGAAACGGCAATTTTCAACAGCGCTTCAGGATCCCGCAACGCAAGCATCCTCACCAAAATCAAAGGTGTACGCTTCTCCAGTAATTCGAGCGCCACGTTGGATGACATGGAGCATCTCCTCATCGCCAGAGATACCATCATCACCAACACCACCGACACGCGATTCATCGATTCAGTCACCAACGTCTGGGTATCGGGCGCAACCATCGACTCATTGCCACAAGGATTCCGCACGGCTGGTATCAGCTATAATTCGCAATTCCGAATGCTACGCGGCTGCCGGATTAACATGGCCGGACAAATCATCTTCCCAACGATTATCCTCGGCAACCTGCGTTACGCGGGAATTCAGGGTGCCGTGAAAATCCAGGCCGGTGGACTGGAGGCCGCTCTCTCCTTGGAATCTCCTTCTTATCCAATCATCGCATTTAACGCCTTTTTTGGACAGAATTCGCCCTCGGGAGGACACCTTCTGGAGCTCTGGACTCCCAATAGTCGATTCATTAACGCAAACGGATTCGCCGTCGTGCAAAATATTGTGGAGCAAATCAGCAGTTCCGCCTCCGCCTCACGCTCCATGAGCATCGCATCCAGCAGCTCCAGCACGATTGATAACAACCCCGCACCCTTCGCCATCCTGTGGCATAACACCGTGCTCGGACAACGGGCCAACTTGCTCGAAAATGCCGGCGGCGACATTCCCGATGAATGGATCGATGCTGACCGCCGACTCGCCTCTCATCACAACAATCTGTTCGAACAGCCCAACACTAAAGACGACCGACATTACGTCGCCTGCAACAATGGAAAACGCGCCGGCTCTATCGGCTTCCAGCATGGTATCAATTCTGCCGGCAATGTGGATCTCGATCCCAATGGCATGGATAGCGGCAATTGGTCCTGGAACTTTTTTGGAATTTCTTCCTTTCCCAACACCAACAGCCCCAGCCCAGCGATTCTCACCTGGCCCCAATTTGTACGCCGCAGCGCAGGAACCTCTGATGGCGGTGCAACCGCAGCGGGCTTCGGAGATTACCACCTTCAACTCACCTCTCCCGCCGCCAATCTCGCCTACCAGTTCGTCCTACCTTTCGATCTGGATGGCAAACGCCGCAAACCTCGCGGCGCCAGCGGAGCCTTCGAAGTTAGAAAAAATACCGTCGTCACCATCGAAGCCTCAGACCCAGATGCCAGCGAACCAGTCAGAGGCCTCGGCTCCGGAGTCGTTACCATTTCTCGCGCCGAGAACCTCGATGTAGAGCTCACCGTGAACCTGGCCGTCAGTGGTTCTGCCACCGAGGGTCTGGATTACACCTCCTTGGCCACCACCGTCTCCTTTGATCCGGGTGCGGCCACCGCCACCTTGGTGGTGACGCCCATCGATGATACCGAACTCGAAGTTCCCGAGTCGATTGTCGTCACCCTGGTCGAAGGATCGGGTTATGCTCTCGGCACTCCCAACTCAGCCACGGTCACCCTCCAAGACGACGATGCTCAGGTGTCCATCGCCGCCACCGAC
>SXSK01000280.1 GCA_005793375.1 Verrucomicrobiales bacterium
GCAGATTAACGGGCGGGCCAGTTCCGCGCAAGCTAAAAATGTCGTCGGGTGCGATCGACAGCTTTCCAGCCGTCGCGCCAAGAACGGCGCTTTTCCCCTTCATCTTCCAAACTTTAAGTGAACTGTCGCTGTAGTGTTAGGTGAAAGCCGGCGGGTTGAAGTTCGAGTGCCGTTTTCGAGCGGATCGTACCATGTGTTGTACCAGGGCCAGTCGCCATCACTCCTCGATCAACCTGTGGCGATCACCACCGAAGGCGATCGTTTGATCGATCCCAAGCCCTTGCGCCTGGCCGCCTTTTACCGGGTTAAACGCGTCGGCCTGGCTTCGCCGGACGATTCCGACCGCGATGGGCTCGATGACATTTTTGAATCCAGGCGGCCGGACTATCTCAATCCGCTGGATGCCTCGGACGCGTTGCGACCTCAAGCCGGCGCTTACTTCATCCGGGACCGGGATTCATTCGAGCAATTCTCAGATCGGGATGACTCGCCCGGAGCGTTGGGAGTGCGCCAGCTCAAATTCCTGCTGGTGGGAGTCGGTACAACCTCTCCGCTGGTTTATTTCATGAACAGCCGAAACTATCCGCTTCATGCGCGTTTCGTCTTCGACGTCTTGCGTTGGAACATCAGTATCGCCGAGTACAGTGCCCAAACGTATTTCACCGACACGCACCGGAAAAATCTGGCGGGGAGTATCGTCGCTTACGATGGCTACCAATTGGGCAGCGCCACCAACGGCCTTTACGCGATCGAATTCTGGCCGGCGGACCCGATCAAGTTCGACTTTGTCCGGAAGGCCTTCGATGCCATCAAAGAACAGATGCCGTGGGCCGCTGACCAATTGGCCTATCATCCGACCGGCCTGACGCAAGAGGGATTGTATGCGAGGGAGTCTGCGAAATTCCGGGCTTCCAATCTCCCGGTCATCTTGTCGGAACAGCTTTTCGGGAGCTTGAGTTTTAGCCCGGTCTATCCGGGGATCGCGTTTGGTTTGTTGCGGGCAGCGGATGATGGCTCTATCACCACGACCCGTGACATTGCCATTTTCCAAAACGCGCCGATTCGGCCGGGGCGTGTGGCCGGGATTATTACAGCGACTCCGCAAACGCCGTTGTCACACTTCGCGCTCATCGCGCGGCAAAATCGCACGCCCAGTGCGTACATAAAAAATGCGCTCAAGCATCCGCAACTCAGCCTACTGGTGGGAAAGCTCATCCGGCTCGAGGTGACTCCAGACGGGATTCAGGTTCGCGAGGCCACGGCGCAGGAAGTCCAGGATTGGGAAGATTCCGTCCGGCCAAAAGCGCCTCAGATGCCGGTCCGCGACCTTTCGGAGCAGCGGATCCGCAATCTCACCGATCTTGGTAGCACCAACTCAACAACCGTCGGTGCTAAAGCCGCCAATGTGGCCGAGCTCGCCAAAATACTTTCCAAAGCAACTGTCCCCGAGGGATACGCGATACCGTATTTTTTCTACGACGAATTCATGAAATACAATGGGTTTTATGAAGTGATGCGGGGGCTGATGGCCAACCCGGAGTTTTCCTCCAACGCCGTTTTCCGAGCCCAGGCCTTGTTGGGGTTTCGAAATCAAATCATCAACCAGAGCGCCATTCCGGAATGGATGGCGGTCGCGCTGGATGAGGCGCAGCGAGCGTTTCCGCCGGACGCGCGCATTCGTTGCCGCTCGAGCGGCAACAACGAAGATTTGCCCGGTCTCAATGGCGCGGGGTTGTACGACTCCTTCACTCATCGCCCGGACGAGGGCGCCCTGGCCAATACCGTCAAACAAGTCTGGGCCAGTTTGTGGAACCTGCGAGCGGTCGAGGAACGCGAGTTCCAAAAAATCGATCACTTCAAATCGGCGATGGGTGTGCTGCTGCACCGAAGCTTCCCGAACGAGCAGGCCAACGGCGTGGCGGTGACCCGCAATCTGTTCGATCCGAACTGGCCGGGCTTTTACGTCAATGCCCAGATCGGAGAGAACCTCGTGACCAATCCGTTGCCGGGGACCGTTCCCGACGAGTTCCTGGTGTCCGCCATCGGACCCAGCGGAGAATATGAAGCGCAATATGTGCGTTACTCGAACCAAACCACGGCCAGTAAGCGAGTCTTGAGCCGGGACCAAATCGATCAGCTCATCCAGGTCATGGCCGCCATTCAGGTGCATTTCCGGATTGTCTATCAGGAAGAGGACAATCCCGAGTTCGCTATGGAACTGGAATTCAAGATCACTGCTGAAGGAGTGCTGAGCGTCAAACAAGCCCGTCCGTGGGTGAATTAGTGCCGTGACAACCGCGAACTACGCGAAAGAAAAAAGAGTTCTGCAGGCGAAAGCGCGCACGCTTTGGTTCAGACGGGCGCGTTCCGCAATTCATTTTGTTTTCGCGTTTTTCGCGTTTTTCGCGGTTGCTACGGCGCTCTCTGCGATGAAACGTTTCCGCGTACATCCGATCCCAGTGCCGAATCGCGCTTGCATTGCAGGGTTGATACTTCTGCTCATGATCTTCCACAACCGCGCGCGCGGGGAGAGCTCCGGGTTCATCAATTTCGAAAATCCGCACGTTCACCCGATGGACCTGAGCCCTAACGGGCTTCTCCTGGCGATATGCAACACTCCCGATCACTCCATTGAGTTATTCGATCTGGCAGGGGACCTTCCGCGGCCGCTAGGCTCAATCCCCGTGGGAATGGAGCCGGTGACGGTCCGGTTCCGCACGGACGGAGAGCTCTGGACTGCCAATCATATCTCCGATTCGGTGTCGATTGTTGATCTCGGGCGTTCGTGTGTGGTCCGCACCCTCGCAACGTCGGATGAGCCATCCGACATCGTCTTCGCCGGAAATCCCGCGAGGGCATTTGTCAGTTGTTCGCAGGCCGACACCGTGATGGTTTTCGATCCGGCCCGGCTGGATCGACCGCCGGAGCTTGTCAAGATTCAGGGACAACGGCCCAGGAGCATGGCGGCTAGCTCGGACGGCAAGACTCTTTACGTAGCGGTTTTCGAGTCGGGCAATGCCACTACTCTACTGGGCGGCGGGAGCGAGGAGGCGTTCGGCCGGCCGTTTCCTCCGAATGTGGTGAATGACCGCCGCGGCCCCTACGGCGATCTAAGCCGGGTAAATCCTCCTCCCAACCGGGGAGTGGAATTTTATCCTCCACTCAATCCGACCAACCCGCCCCCGCCGAAATCCGGTCTGATCGTGAGAAAAAGCCGCGAAGGTCGCTGGCTTGACGACAATGGCAAAGATTGGTCCCGATTCGTGTCCGGCGATCTTGCGCCGTCCAGCGGACGCGTTGCAGGGTGGGATGTGATCGATCACGATGTCGCGGTGGTCGACACCGCAACGCTGGCAGTTTCCTACGCCGGCGGCTTGATGAATATTTGCATGAGCCTCGCCGTGAACCCAGCCACCGGTCAGGTGACGGTGATCGGCACGGATGCCCGCAACGAGGTGCGGTTCGAACCGGTGTTGAACGGAGTATTTCTGAGGGTTCAAATGGGCGTGCTCGATCCAGCTCCGACGCTAACAACGCGCGTCGTCGATCTGAACCCGCACTTGACCTATACCACGTCGAATATTCCGAACGGCCTGCGCAACCGTTCCCTCGGTGATCCGCGAGGCGTCGCCTGGACTCGCGACGGAAAGCGCGGTTTGGTCATCGGCATGGGATCGAACAATCTCATTTTGATCGATCCTCAGGGTGCGCGGGTTGGCAAAGGCGCCATTGAAGTGGGCGAAGGCCCGACCGGGGTCGTCATCGACGAGCCAAGGCAGCGTGTTTACGTGTTAAATCGATTCGAGTCTTCAATTTCCGTCGTCGGCCTCGATTCAGAGAGTGAGATTGGCCGTGTTCCCATGTTCGACCCGACTCCCGAACGTGTACGGAAAGGACGCAAGCATCTTTACAATACACACCGAGGGTCCGGACTGGGGCACATCGCGTGCGCCTCGTGTCATGTGGACGCTCGGATTGACCGGCTGGCGTGGGACCTGGGCGAGCCTGGCGGCGAGATGAAGACCACAAAAGGCAACAATCTTGGCGCGGGAATTGTGGGGCTGGTAGAAGGTTACGCGGATTACCATCCCATGAAAGGCCCGATGACAACTCAAACGCTCCAAGACATCATCGGCAAGGAACCCTTTCATTGGCGGGCGGACCGAAAAAGTCTCGAAGACTTCAATGAAACCTTCAAGAGCCTTCAAGGAGCGGACACGTTGCTGACGACTACCGAAATGGCGGAGTTCAAGGACTTCCTCGCCTCTCTCTATTTTCCACCCAATCCATACCGCAACCTGGACAACACCCTGCCCAGCCGATTGCCCCTGCCTGGCCACTACACTACCGGAAGATTTGGGCCGGCGGGAAGGCCGCTGCTGCCGGGCGACGCCCGCGTTGGTCTCGCTATTTTTCAGAATGTCAGCCGACGGATCGACCGGCAGGCATTCGCCTGCATCACTTGCCATGCCTTGCCAAGCGGACTCGGCACAGACGCGACTTTGGTTCGAGGCTCGAACCGAACACCCACGTCCTCATTCACCGCCCTCCCCGCCGGGCCACTGGGAGAACATCACCACGCGCTGGTTGGAATCAACTTCTCGGTCCAGCACGGGTTCAAAGTCCCCCAGCTTCGCAACCTCTACAAAAAAACCGGCTGCGAAATGACACAAAAAGCGAGCATGGCTGGGTTTGGATTCATGCACGATGGCGGGGTGGATTCGCTGGCGCGGTTCGTGGGGCTCGACGTGTTCGACGTCGCAAGCGATTCCGAAGTGTCGCATCTGGTCGCTTTTCTTCTGTCGTTCTCGGGTTCGGACTTCGAACGGTCCGGGAGACCCTTGTCCCCTGAGTCAGTCATCCCCCCGGTACTCCCAGCAAAGATTCCCACGCCGCCGTCGGCCGACAAGTCACGTTGCCCGGAGAGCCGGCAGGTCTCGATTTGCTGGGACAACTCCTCGCTCTGGCCGAGGCAGGCGCCGTGGACTTGGTGGCCCACTCGGCTGTCAATCGCACTCCTTGCAGATGGATCTATCTGTCAGGAACGGGAGCAAGGTTTCTGTCCGATCAAAAGGGGGAACTTACATCCTTTGAGGACCTGATAACTTTCGCCGAACGTAACGCTCCGGTTACCTTCATGATCGTAGCGAAAGGTAAGGCGAGCAGTCCTCTGCGCGCCGACTCCACCAACCACCCTTTCCGGCAGCACGACGAACGGCGCGCACGGAGTGACGCGCCCTACCTCGGCCAACCGGTTCATGGCCCCGAGGCACGCCGAATTTCGGAGGTCGAAACTCAAATCAAAACAAATGCATTTCCAGATCAAAACCGAATTGAACGATAGACCGGCGACAGGACTGCGTATCTTTTTCTTGCTGACGCTTTTGTGCCTTGCGCCGGTTGCTTATTGCGATCTGCCGGGTCGTCCCGATCCAGATCTCAAATCTCCAGTGATCGATGGCGGACCGGTGCGGGCGATGGCCCGCCAAGCCGATGACAAACTGCTCGTCGCGGGAGGATTTGTGGCCATCGACGGAATACCCATTCAAGGCATCGCCCGACTGAACTCAGATGGTAGCTTGGACACATCGTTTGTTCCCAGCACAAGCGAGTTTTTGTTCATCAATTCAGCCATGCCTTCCACCAACGGCTCCATTGTCGTTATGGGCTCCGTCAACGCAGTAAACCCAAACAATGGAACGCGATCC
>SXSK01000281.1 GCA_005793375.1 Verrucomicrobiales bacterium
CCAAAGCTCGCGCCGTCGGGCGCTTGGACACCCAGCACCTCCAGTTCGCCGCTTACCCCACCAACCAGAATCCAATCCCAAAAGTCATCGACTTACACCCTATTCCACTCCAAATCACCCACAGATTCTGCTGAAGAGCCCGAATTTCCAACACCTGATGGCCCAAGCTCTCCGACGAATGGATCGGCTGGAGGCGGTTTCCGGCGTGAAGGTAGCTCGGGTAATGGAACCCCCTCACGGTATTTGCTCCTATGAATCCGCACAGGTTCTCAGCAGACTGGGCTTCGAAAGCGCCCTGCTGACGCATGACCGGGTTCTGGAGTGTGACTTGAGGCAAGGTTGGGCCGATAGCTTCGGCCTGCATCCGCTGGACATGGTCGGGCCACATTTCCCACTGATTGCCCGATCCCGCTGGTCTCAGGATTGGCTTCATACCATCCCACTCAGTGTCATTCTCCAACAACCCTTGATCGTGGCAACCCATCACGAGGATGCCGAGGGCGATTACGTCAACTTCGGCAGGATCGCCGATTCGATCAACCGGCTAGGCCCGGTCCATTGGTGCAGTTTCACTGAAATGGCAGCGTCTCTCTATCAAGTTCGCACCCATGGGAACACACTTCCCGTACGTCCTTGGAACCGTCGCATCCGTGTACAACGGCCGCCAGGAATTCGGTCGCTCCAACTGGAATCACGCCATGCAAGTGCACACTGGTATTATTCCACCGTGCCAACAAATTCGGCATCGCCTTCAGGCACTCAAGCCGTCCCAGTGAACGGGCTCGTGCCATTTGGTAATGAAGACCATATTTGGATCGAACTCGACGTGAAACCAACGCTGAATTATCGGAATCAACCCTCACCAAAGTCGTCGGCTTGGCCCATGGTTCGAAGATTTCTCTCCACGACCCGCGATCGATCTCGGGCCATTTTCCCGTTCGATTCACAACGCAGTAACCGGGAATCCCTCAGCCCGCAAATTTCGACATGAAGCACCTGTTGTCCATTCAACCGGCCGTCGAGGTCGAACATATCTGCAACACCCTTCGACATCAGTTGACGAAAGACCTGCGTCGGCGCGGCGTCGTGCTGGGATTGTCCGGTGGTATCGATAGCTCTGTAACGGCAGCCCTCGCCGTCCAAGCTCTCGGACGCGACCGTGTTTTCGGAATCTTAATGCCCGAACGGGATTCGAGCCCAGACACCTTGCATCTCAGCCGGTTGGTTGCGGATTCGTTGGGAATCGCTCGTTCCGAGGAGGACATCACCAGTCTGCTGGAGGCGGCTGGATTTTATCGGCGTTATGAAGAGGCTGTTCGGAAAGTGATTCCCGAGTTTGGTGTCGGTTGGAAGTCGAAGCTGATCACCTCAGGGGTTCGCGAAGGCGGGACCTTGACATTCTTTACGTTGGTGGCCCAAGGGCCAGATGGGTCGATTACTAGCGTGAGACTTCCGGTGCAGACCTACCTTGCAATCGTGGCTGCCACCAATTTCAAGCAGCGCATGCGAAAAATGCTCGAATATTACCATGCAGACCGCCTGAATTTCGCAGTCGCTGGCACCCCAAATCGTCTGGAATATGATCAGGGATTTTTTGTCAAGAATGGGGATGGTTCGGCGGATATCAAACCGATCGCTCATCTCTACAAATGCCAAGTCTATCAGTTGGCCGAGTATTTGGGGCTTCCCGAAGTAATCCGCAAGCGACCGCCGACCACAGACACGTACTCTATGCCCCAGGGGCAGGATGAATTTTTCTTTGCACTGCCGGTGGCTCAATTGGATTTTTGTTTATACGCGAAGAACCATGGCATTCCGGCCTCGGAAGTCGCGCGTGCAACAGGCTTGAACGAGCCAACCATCGAAGCGGTATGGAAAGATATCGACCGCAAACGAACCACCACCAGGCCGTTGCACCTGCCACCCCTCTTGTTCAGACCCGTCCCAGAGATTCATTAGTCCAACTTAGACTATCTCACACCCTTTAATCGTTTCCATTCGCCGCCCCAGAACGAAATCCGATTTATCTATGAACGAACTCTCCAGCAAAATACGACAGTTTGTGGTTTCCAATTTTCTATTCGGCAAGGATACCGGTTTTACCGATGGCGATTCCTTCTTGGACCAGGGAATTGTGGATTCCACGGGCGTCATGGAACTGGTTGCCTTCGTCGAGAAGGAGTTTGGATTCCGAGTTCAGGACTCCGAACTGACCCCCGAGAATCTCGACTCCATCGCGGCCCTCGTGGCATTCATCGAACAGAAACGTCCCAGCGGTGCTTCAATCACTTGAACGAACAGTAATCTCCCACCACCATGCCTGTACTGGTCCACCAGTTCCTTGAGGAAAGCGCCTTTCGATCCCCGAACAAGGTCGCTCTCGTCTGCGATGGCAAGCGCTGGACCTACGCCCAACTCGATGCCTTGTCCAACCAGGTGGCGCAGGCACTCCTTCTACAGGGTATCCAACGGGGGGACCGAGTCGCCGTCTACCTGCAGAACTCAGTCGAAGCCGTCATTTCCATCTTCGGAACCCTGAAAGCAGGTGGCACGTTCGTTTATATCAACCATACGACCAAACAGGATAAATTGCGCTACGTTCTACAGAATTGCAGCGCCCGCATCCTGATCGCTGAACGTCGTTCCCCCGCCATTTCGGAATTGTTGACTGCTCCACTTGAATCGCTGTTCGCAACCGTACTTTGTGGTTCCGGGCTCACCCCTGGCGACTCGCTCCAGGCCGTGACCATCCACTGGGACTCGTGGTTCTCGGGTCAGCCGACCACTCGTCCGCCGACCAAGGTCATCGACCTGGATTTGGCATGCCTGGTCTATACTTCCGGTAGCACAGGCGATCCCAAAGGGGTGATGTCCGACCATCAGAATATCATCTTCGCCTCGGGGTCGATCATCCATTTTCTCCAAAACGTGGAATTGGACGTCGTTCTCAATCTCCTACCGCTCTCGTTTGACTATGGTCTTTATCAACTGCTGATGACCTTCCGATTCGGCGGTACCTTGATTCTTGAAAAATCGTTCGCATTCCCGGCAGCCATTTTGAAGACGATCGAACGCGAACGGGTCACCGGGTTCCCCGGCGTACCAACCATTTTCGCCATGCTGGCACCCATGGACATGTCCGCATTCGACCTTTCCAGCCTGCGTTATCTGACGAACACCGCCGCCGCGCTTCCTGTGAATCATATTCAGGAAATCCGGAACAAATTTCCCCAGGCGCGGTTGTATTCCATGTACGGGCTCACCGAGACTAAACGCACGCTATACCTGCCACCAGAGAAGCTCGACGAGAAACCAGGGTCTGTCGGCATCGCCATTCCAGGCACCGAAGTCTGGTTGGTCGATGAGCAGAACCAACGACTCCCCAATGGTTCAACGGGCGAACTGGTGGTCCGGGGGCGACATGTCATGCGCGGTTACTGGGAGGCTCCGGAAGCCACCAATCGACGCTACCGCCCTGGAGTCATTCCCGGAGAGCGATATTGCTATACCGGCGATGTGTTCCGCACGGACGAGGAGGGGTATTTTTATTTTGTCAGTCGGCAGGATGACATTATCAAGAGCCGCGGTGAGAAGGTGTCGCCAAAGGAAGTAGAGGCGGTGCTTCACACGCTGGAGGGAGTTGTGCAGGCAGCTGTGGTCGGCGTTCCCGATCCCGTGCTAGGACAAGCCATTAAGGCCATCCTGGTGGTGCAGGGCAAAACCCTCACGGTTCAAGAAGTGCTGGCTCACTGCAAAGCGCACCTCGAAGACTTCATGGTACCAAAGCAGGTCGAATTCCGAGAATCCCTTCCGTTGACTTCCACCGGCAAGGTCTCAAGAAAGGCCTTGAGCTGATGTGCGGCATCGTTGGTGAATGGAATATTGGCGCCACCCGCCCGCAAGAACTCGTCCACCGCGCGAGCCTAGCTCTCGCCATGATCCGTCATCGTGGCCCAGATCAATTTGGAATCTACGCCGATCCCCATGCAGCCCTCGGCAACGCCCGACTCAGCATCGTCGACCTCAACACCGGACAGCAACCCATCAGCAACGAGGACGAATCCCTTTGGATCGTCTTCAATGGCGAGATCTTTAATCATGTGGAGTTGAGGCCAGAGCTCGAGGCACGCGGACATCGATTCCGAACAAAAACCGATACCGAAGTCATCCTGCATCTTTATGAAGAATTGGGGCCTGACTGTGTCCACCGCCTAAACGGCCAGTTCGCAATTGCCATCTGGGATCGTCGCAAACAAACACTGTTCCTGGCGCGCGATCGATTGGGCGTTCGACCTCTTTTCTATTGGAACCGTCCGGGGAAACTCGTGTTTGGCTCGGAGATCAAGTCGCTACTCATAGATCCAGAGGTGCCTTCAGAATTGGACCCGATCGCCATTGGTCAAATCTTCACTCTCTGGAGTCCCGTGTCGCCGCGCACGGCGTTTCGAAACATCCTGCAACTGCCGCCGGGTCATACTCTCTTGGTAGGTCAATCGGGGTTGGAGTTGCGGCGCTATTGGTCGGTTCAGTTTCCCGATGCTGTCAATGCCACAACCCTCCCGACGCAGGGCAATGGCGACATCGAAAGCGCTGAACAGCTTCGGGAATTGCTCATCGACGCCTCGCGGATCCGGTTGCGCGCCGATGTCACTGTAGGAGCTTACCTGAGTGGTGGCCTTGATTCATCGATCATTACCTCGATCATTCGTCATCATACAGCAACGAAGCTCCAGACGTTTTCCATCAGCTTCTCCGACACCGCGTTTGATGAGAGCGCCTATCAGCGCGCGATGGCCAAGTACCTGGATACTGAACACCATGTCGTCACAGCAACTCACGCGGACATCGGACGAGTTTTTCCGGAGGTCATCTGGCACACGGAAATCCCGACTCTCAGAACCTCCCCAGCCCCGATGTTTCTGCTCTCCAAGTTGGTCCGGGATCGTGGGATCAAAGTGGTACTCACCGGTGAAGGGGCAGACGAATTCCTTGCTGGTTACGACATCTTTAAGGAATCGAAGATCCGACGATTCTGGGCTCAAGAACCAGATTCCCGATGGCGGTGGACACTCTTCAAGCGGCTCTACCCGGAAATTCAAGCGATCGGCGCGAGTCGAGCCAACCTGCTGGCCGCGTTTTTCAAAAGCGGCCTCAAGGAAACGGGCGCTGCCGATTATTCGCATTCCGTGCGTTGGCGGAACAATCGACGCACCTGCCGGTTCTTCTCGCAAGCTTGGACCGACCAACAGCATGCAGCCGATCCGAACGGCACTTCAGAAGTTCGCTATCCGGAGGAATTCTCCAAGTGGGGACCGTTGGAGCAGGCCCAATTCCTGGAGATCGACTTATTCCTTTCGCAATACCTCCTTTCCTCACAAGGAGATCGCGTGGGTATGGCGCATTCCGTGGAAGCCCGCTTCCCTTTCCTGGACGTCCGGGTGGTGGAATTCTGCAATCGCCTCGCCAGCCGCTCCAAGTTGCGCGGGTTGCGAGAAAAGCATCTGCTCCGCGAGGCAGCCAAAGGACTTTTGCCCGACGAGATCCTGCAGCGCCGAAAACGCCCTTACCGGGCACCAATTCACCGCAGCTTCTTTCACGAATCCACTCCCGATTATCTGAAAGACCTGCTTTCAGAATCCTGGCTTCAGACCGCCGGAATATTCGATCCCTCCCCTGTCTCGCAATTAGTCCATAAAATCCAGCGCGGAGGGGCTATTGGGGAAACGGATGACATGGCCATTGCGGGCATCATCTCAACCCAATTGTGCTGGGAACAATTCGTGGCCAACCGACCTCAGTCCGTGGGACTGACCGACCAGGATGACGTCAGGGTGTGTTTGATGCCAAGTTGGACGTGAGACGGGGACAAGTCGCTCCTCACGCCTCCGGGTAAACCCAGGGCGCGCGATAGGGTCGGCTCAACAACCGGCTCGCTTCGGGATCACCCACAATCATCTCCTTCGAACCGTCCCAAGTCAGAGATCGTCCAGTTCGCCAGGAAATCATTCCCAACAATGGGAGCACCGAGGCTCGATGCGCCAATTCAATATCGGCCACACCTTTCTTGCCTTGGTCGATGGCCGCCAAAAAATCTGCCCACAGCAGAGTCAAGTTATGTCCATCCGGCTCCTGAAGCTTTGAATCCTCATGCTGCGTGGCCGCATTGCCGTCCGCTGGATAGAACGTCCAACCATCCCGCCAACCGATGTGCAACGTGCCTTTGGTCCCGTAGAAATAGGCCCCAATCTTGTGCTTCTCCGCTCGGTTATCGGCGAAACGACGATGTTCCCAGATGCAGGTGAATTTTTCGAAGGCGTAAACAGCCACTTGGTGATCGGGCGTATCGGAGGTGGTCTCCCTATCCGTCAGCACCGCCGGACCAGCGATCGGGCGCCCACCGGTAGAGAATACCGTCTTTGGATATTTTTCCTCACTCCACCACAAGACTTGGTCCAACCAGTGCACTCCCCAATCCCCCAACTGGCCGTTGCCGTAATCCAGGAAATTGCGCCACCCCCCCGGATGAAGTTTCTGGTTGAACGGGTGCAACGGGGCCGGACCACACCAAAGGTTCCAATCCATTCCCTGGGGTGGTTCCATATTGGCCGACGGTTTCTCACGGCCACCGCCGCCATGAGCAAAGATGCGAACCATGCCAACATCACCAACGGCACCAGACTTCAGAAATTTCATACCGTTGACGTGGTGTGGCCCAATTCTTCGATGCAGCCCTACTTGCACAACGGTGCCGCTGGAACGGGCCGCCCTCAGCATGGCACGGCTCTCATTCACGGTGTGTCCTGTGGGTTTCTCCACAAAGACGTGCGCCCCTGCATTGACGGCGGCAATGGTTTGAAGCGCGTGCCAATGATCCGGTGTCGCAATAATCACCAATTCTGGTTTCTCCTTAGCCAGCAGATCCCGAAAATCGTTGTACAGCTTCGGGCTGTCTCCATTCAGGTCGTTCACTTGCTCCGCCGCCACTTCTCGCACATGCGTGTCGACATCGCATAGCCCAACCACCTTGACCCGCCCGCTGGCAATGGCTTCCTTCAGAATGTTCTTTCCCCACCAACCGCAACCAATCAGCGCGGTGCGAAATTTGCGTCCCGGTTCTGCTGCCAAAATATACGGCGACGCGACAACGCTTCCCCCGAAGAGGGTCGCATTCTTGAGGAATCGACGGCGCGCCAGTAACGAGAAATGGTTCATGATTCGGATTCGGCCAAGGTTACGTCGCCAGCCTTCGGAGTTTCCGACAAAAAATCACCTCAAAACGCACGCCATTTCGGGATTCAGGGTTTGCCCACCTGCAGACAGGAAACATCGCCTCGGGAATTACGCACATAGACTCGTCCAGCGGCGATCACTGGAGCCGTCCAGCACTTGCCACCCAACACCTGGGCACGGCTGGTTGGACGGAATCCTGCAGGTGTGGCCGGAGCCAGAATCAATTCGCCCGATCCGCTCAACGCGACGATTTGCCCTCCCGCTATTAGCAATCCTCCCGACCCAAACCCCGCAAACATCCATTTTTCTTTTCCCGTAGCGAATTCAACGCATTTCAACGAAGCCTTTTCTGTGGTATCCCCATCGACACCGTACAAGTGGTCTTCAAATAAAATCGCCGCATTCATCTGGGTCCGCAGCACCTTGGATTTCCAAAGTGGCGCCGGTTCTGGTTCTTTCCACTCAAATAGCCCTGCGCCTTTGCCGTAACCCGTCGAGAGAAAAATCTTGTCCCCCTGAACAATCGGATCGGCCGCGTTCACCCCATACTCCGTCAACCATCGAAGACGCCAGACCTCTTTGCCATCGGCCGCAGCAACCGCCACATAGGAACGTGCCGATCCAAAGATCACGTGCAACACCCCACCACGAGTCACTGAAACGGGCGTCGCGTAGGCGGCACTGGAAGCCTCCGATTTCCACAGAACATTGCCAGTCGCCTTGTCTACGGCAACCCCGGCATCGCCCACGTTCAGAATCAACTGCTTCCCCATCACCAATGGAGCCCCACCAAATCCCCAGTCCGGAACCCGCGCCCCAGTCTCCCGGGCGATGTTCTTGGACCATTCCGTCGCTCCCGTCCCCAAATTCAGCCGTATCAAGTCGCCCCATCGGCTCAAAACAAAGACTCCATCCCCATCGATTACCGGAGTGCCTGTCGTCCCACCCTCGAAGTATTTATCACCTAACTCCGCCGGATAGGAATGCTTCCACAGTTCTTGGCCCGTCACCGCATCGAAGCAAATCACCGTATCCTTTTCATCCGCATGCCCCAGCGTCACAGCTCGTCCATTGGAAATGGCAAACGACGAAAAACCCAGCCCCACTTTGGCTTTCCAAAGCACCGTGGGGCCCTCGGCGGGCCAGCGATCCGTCAGTGACACTCCTTTCACAACGCCCGAACGATCTGGTCCGCGCCAAAACGCCCAGTCTTGCGCAGTCCCTCGGATCGGGCTACCGACACACCCAATAAATAATCCACCCATCAGGAACAGGAATGTTAGAGTGCTGCGACACCCGGATGGGCGGATTGGTTTCAAGGTGGGACGTTTCATAGACAAAAAAGATCTTTATTGACCGACAGGAATGAGAATAGCGAGTCCGACCGATTCAACCTCAGGTTCATGACTTGCGCCACTCGATCTTTGGCGGTTCGGGTTCTCCGAGAACACGGTATCGGGTTCGAAAATGCATCTTAGCCACTTTGGGCAATTTGTCGGCACCGTGTCGTTCCACAAACGCCTTACCCGCGGCCTCCACAGCCGAGGACGCTCCTTTGGGAAAAGTCATTCCATACTCGCGCCCCATCCGACCCAATCGGTCCACAAACTCATGACGCGCCAGTATCGACGCTGCCGCGACCGCCATATCCTCTTCCGCCTTGTGGCGTTGGACTAGTTCAATCTGACGTCCGAGCCCCATCATCGCCTTGGCGACAGTCGACTCGGTACGTGCAAATTGATCGCTGATGGCACGCACCGGCGGCGGATTCATCCGATGCTTGAGCAGCAGCAGGTTTTCAATCACGCGTGCGTGACCCCAAGCCAAAACTCGGTTCACACTGCCATTGGATGCATGCAGTCGGTTGTACGCCTCATTCCCGATCGGCACGACGTTCCAAACACAACCGGGGGTATTCTGGATGCCTTCCGCCAATTCCGCGATTCGCCGGTCGCTGGAGATGTTCTTTGAGTCCCGAATCCCCACATCCTTCCACGCGGCTAGCACCGCTTCATTCACGTACACACCTGCCACACAAAGTGGCCCAAAAAAATCGCCCTTGCCAGACTCGTCCACGCCGATCCTTGGAGCGATCAACTCAGGATTCAGGACCGTTTCGTAACCCAGTCTCGCTTCCTGGATGACCCGAGGCTCAAGGACAAACTCGACAAACTCACGCGTGCCCTTGCCCTGAACCACCAGTTTACCGCTCTCGTAGAACGTGATGTTGTGATCCTTCTTAACGCCAGAAAAACGAGCATAAGGCACCTCCCGCAGTTCGTAACCCTCGTTCTCGACAATCTGCTGCAACGCCGCTGCTTGGTCCGCCGTGAGTTTGATGGTGTAACTCGTCAAAGCCCTTCTCTATTGAGCCAGAATTCTTCAAATGTCGAATCGGGAATATCCGCTGGCCCTGTTCCTGGGGTTTTTGTTCCATCCGCCCGATGATCCTACCGCCATTGCGACCGTTTCGACGTATCGAAGGCATTTCCGCGGTGTTGCTGCCGTTTGATTCCGACGGCAGCTGTGACCTGGAGAGCTACGATGCTCTGGTCCAAATGACCTGGGAAGCCGGACTAACGCCAGCCATCAATATGGATACAGGTTACACCAACCTGCTGGCCGATTCAGATCGGCAGGAAATCCTCTCGCGGGTTTCCCGCCTCGCCGGCGGCCGCCGATTCGTTGCTGGTGCCTTCATTGAAGGAGCCGTTGGCAATCCAGAAGCGCTCTACAGTCGCGAAGTAACCGCGATCAGCAACGCGGGCGGAATCCCGATCCTGTTTCCTGCCACCGCCACCGCCGGATACGACCGCCGCCAATTGACCGATCTGATGCGTGCCATCGGACGTCAGTGCCCTCAGTTCCTGGGGTTTGAACTGGGGCAAATGTTCGTGCCCTTTGGAAAAATTTGGGACCTCGACACATTCCAAGCCCTGCTCGATATCCCCCAATTGATCGGTGCCAAACACAGCTCGCTCTCGCGCGAATTGGAATGGCAACGATTGGCTGCCCGTGATGTGAGCCGGCCCGACTTCAAGGTCTATACGGGCAATGATCTCGCCATCGACATGGTCCAGTGGGGCAGCGACTATCTGCTGGGTTTGTCCGCCTTCCACGTTCAAGCTTTCGCCGCACGAGATCGACTCTGGTCCCTTGGCCACGCCGGCTTCTACGAGCTCAATGATTGGCTGCAATACCTCGGGATGCTCGCTTTCCGTGCGCCCGTGCCCGCCTACAAACATTCTTGCGCCCAGTTCCTACATCGCCGAGGTCTCATCCGCAGCAGTGAACCTCACCCACGCAATCCGCGACGTCCAGACCATGATGTCGCCCTCCTCGAATCGATCGTCCAGAAACTCGATTCGCTGGTGCATAATGCAGTCTCGTGCTCCGCCTAGGCGCGCCCACACCTCACCATGCCCGCCGCTCAACATCGCTTCAACAACCTCAGGCACCCATGACCGTTCCCAAGCTCGCTTCACTAAAGACGATCGCCGAATTCCGTGCGCGCCTCGATCAACTAACACTCCAACTGGACGTCGATGATCCATTGATCTCGGGTCCAGCCGCCCCACTGGGCCAATCCACTCAAGCTCACGGTCGCCAAATCGGGAACCGGTTTGCTATTCTGCCCATGGAAGGTTGGGACGCCAACCCCGACGGCAGCCCGACTGACCTCGTGCGTCGGCGCTGGAAACGCTTTGGCCAGAGCGGTGCCAAACTCATTTGGGGCGGCGAAGCGGTGGCAGTGCGACCCGATGGGCGGGCCAACCCCAACCAACTGGTTCTCACCGCCTCCACAGAAAGTTCGCTGGCAGAGCTTCGGCAGTTGCTCACTCAGGAGCACACCAGCCATCACGGAAATGCCACGGACCTCCTGATCGGACTCCAACTGACCCATAGCGGCCGATTCGCGCGGCCAAATGACAAGAAAAGGCTCGAACCGCGCACCGCTTATCGACATCCAATCCTCGACGCACGGTTTGGAATTACTGACGACCAGGTCGTCTTTAGCGATTTGGAACTTAGCGTCCTCGTCGAGGATTTCGTTCGCGCGGCCGTCCGCGCCCAAAAAGCCGGCTTCGATTTCGTAGACATCAAGCACTGTCATGGCTACCTCGGACACGAATTGCTGACCGCCATCGATCGCCCTGGACGGTATGGCGGCTCGCTGACAAAACGCATGCAATTCGTACGCGAGATCATCCAAGGAATTCGTCGTGACGCCCCCGGATTGGAAGTTGGCGTTCGATTGAGTCTCTTCGATCAATTGCCTTACGAAAAGGGTGCCGACGGTCTGGGAACCCCGATGAGATGGACCGGACTTTACCCGTATGCTTTTGGTGCCGATCCGAATCACCCTGCTAAAATCGACTTGCGAGAACCGATTGAGTTCTTGAGGGAACTTGGGCAACTCGGGGTACGGCTCATTTGTCTGACGGCGGGCAGCCCGTATTACAACCCACACATCCAACGGCCAGCGATGCAGCCACCCAGTGACGGTTATCTACCACCAGAGGACCCATTGGTCGGCGTCGTTAGACACATTCACGCCGCGGCCGAGGTGAAACGGCAATTGCCAGAGTTGCTCTTGGTCGGGTCGGGTTACAGCTACCTTCAAGAATGGCTTCCCCATGTGGCTCAAGCCGCTGTTCGCATGGGACATGTGGACTTCATCGGGTTGGGACGTCTGGTGCTAAGTTATCCAGAATTCCCTGTCGATGTCCTCGCGGGGAAACCCATGCAACGCCGGAAAATTTGCCGCACTTTCAGCGACTGCACCACGGCACCTAGAAATGGATTGGTGAGCGGCTGCTTCCCTCTGGATGACTTTTACAAAACCCACCCAGACGCCGCTGTACTGAAAGCGCTACGAGCCAGTTCCTGAATGTGGCAAATGGCTGGGGCGGATTCGCTTGGAGAATGGAGGAACCCGTTCTCTCGTTCTCGCTTCACCAGGGAGACGTGAGGGCACTCAGTGCGAATGGGGCTTCCCAGTGCCACAGAGACCGCAAGATCGGGGATTCCCAGAGCAATCGCCTCCCCCGTCACCGCCTGAGGGCACCGAGGATGCAAAGACGGAAAGCTTTTTCTGAAGCTTCGAGGAGCCGCAGCGGGGACAGCGAGTCCCCTTCCAGTCCGAAGATCGGACCAGGATCTCACTGTCTTGCTCACATTTTTCGCAGTGGAACTCGTAAATCGGCATGCAATAAGCGTAGCGATCCACTGAACCGACCACAAGTTCAACCACATCAGGCTTGCACCTGGATGCCCGGCTGCGCTCACCATCCGTCATGCAACGCCGATCCTTCATCAAAACCCTTGCCGTTGGAACCACGTCCATCACCTCTGGATGCGCTGCCATTCAGTCCGCCGTAAAACCAGGCCATTGGATTCTGTACGTGGGCAGTTATACAGGAGAGAAAAGCAAAGGCATCGAAGCATTCCGATTTGATGCTGCCAGCGGAGCCATGGATCCTCTCGGATTGGCCGCTGAAGTGAAGAATCCTAGCTTCCTCGCGATTCATCCCAATGGGAATTACCTCTATGCCGTCAATGAAACCAATGATTGGGGCGGCAAGAAGGTCGGCGCCGTTACAGCGTTCCGAATCGATCACAGCACGAGCAAGCTCACCCGCCTGAATGAAATGAGCTCCGGTGGCGATGGTCCCTGTCACTTAGTAGTGGATCATTCCGGAAGATGCGTGTTGGTCGCCAACTACGGAGGCGGCAGCGTGGCGTCATTCAAGCTCGCCTCAGACGGGTCCCTGGAATCCACCGCATCGTTCCACCAGCATCGAGGTCCCGTTCATTTGCCGCAACGCCAAGGATCGCCTCACGGACATTCCATCAATGTCTCTCCCGATAACCGTTTTGCGTTTGCCGCCGATCTGGGCTTGGACCAAATCCTGGTGTATCGACTCGATGCCGCCACTGGGGAACTCACGCCTCACCAACCCCCTTACACCAAAGTTCCCCCAGGCAGCGGGCCCCGCCATTTCACCTTCCACTCCGGTGGAAAATTCGCCTACGTCATCAATGAAATCACCTGCACGGTGACGACCTTTAGCTATCAACCAAAACTCGGCATCCTCACCGAGTTGCAAACTGTATCCACTCTCCCCGAGGGTGTGGCCGTTCACCCCTCCTACTCGACAGCAGAGATCGTGGCTCATCCCACGGGCCGGTTTATCTACGGCTCCAATCGGGGACACGATACCATCGCCGTTTTTAAGGTTGGAAAGGATGGCCGCCTCACATTGGTCGAGAACGTGTCAACCCAAGGAAAGACGCCCCGCAATTTCGCCATCGACCCCACCGGCACCTTTCTACTGGCGGAAAATCAGAGTTCCGATTCAGTCGTCGCATTCCGTATCCATCAAGGCACTGGGCGCCTGACAGCCACTGGCCGCGTCATCAACGTCGGTTCGCCGGTGTGTATCCGTTTTGTGAAAGCCCGTTGACCGGGTCATCGGGTTCCGAGTTGAAACGGGACCAACTGGAGGCTACAAACGTCGCGAGCCGGGTGGGTCAGATGCGCCAATTCAGCCAGAGACTGCCATGCGTATGGTTGTGTTCCTGCCCGACAAATTCCCGGCTTTCGTAGGTGTACGTGAACCCGACATCCACCCGCTTCCATGTCACCGCCACCCCAAGTCGGCCTTCGATTCCCCAAAACATCGACTCCTGACTGTTGCTCGGCTTCCATAGATTTCCGTCGATGGCGCTGTCGTGCGCGATCGCTCGCCCTTCAATTGCAGCAAACAGATGCACCCCAAAACCCGAATTGTAGCCGCTGCCACTCGAGGGCAGCGTGGAACGAATTGTCGGCTGGCCAAAATCATCGGGCATCCTCAATCCGATGCGCAAGGTGGACCCCGCCGCCCCCATGGTTCTAGGAGTGCCCACCTGCACCGCCGTATGGGGAATCCACTCGACGGCGCCTCCATCCCGGTTTCCCCCGACAAGCACTCTCAACGCGCGAGCCAATGACACCGAAGCCGTCGGTTCGTTTCGGATTTGGTGCTGCCATCCATAAGCCTCGGCGATTCCCCAATTGCGGTGAATAAAGTTTTGCGCTTCACCGCCCAGGGCACCAGGACCAATCCATCCGAGGTCAATCCTCAATTCCTCCAGAACATCATTCCCCTTCTCGGTCTTGCCCCGTCGCTGAAGCGCCGGCGCCGCATAAAGTGTCGCTGCGTAAGGACGCTGGTCCGGCTGCCAAGTGGTCAAACTGATATTCTGGGGTGTATAGATATTTTGACCCAGGGAGATGGCAAAACGCGCACGATCCACCTCATAACCAAATGCCGGTAATCCTTCAGCAAACCATCTCAACCAAGCCGGTGACTCGGCGATGGAATGTTCTCGAGCCAGCCACGAAACCCGCAGCCCTTGGGTGTAAGCATGGTCCGTCCCGGTCACCGAATCATTCTCCTCCCATATCTGGAACACCGACCCGCGATACAGCCTTTCTCCCTGAGGTTCCATCAACTCCGGACCCTGGGATGTGTTTTTCTCGCCCCCTTTGTCGGCGTCTGCGACAAATCCAACCTTGATGGCAAGCGATAGGTAGGTTGAAGCGAGCACATCCTCATTGGCTCGGGTGACGCCGTTCCGATCGAGAATCTCCAGGCTTCTAGCGAACGCCCTGCCCGCTTGAAGTGTGACGCTGGCCGCTGGGTTCGGATTCCACTCAAGTCCCAAACTTATCGGGATGGACTCGTCCCGAAAAACGCCTTCCGGAATCGAGGAATCGTCATCCAATCGAAAATCGCGAAACTCAAATCCCAGCCCGAGAAACAGCCGAAGCGGATCTTTGATCTGATAACTGAGC
>SXSK01000282.1 GCA_005793375.1 Verrucomicrobiales bacterium
ACCCTGGCCGCGATCGCCGAAACCCTCGGGCTCACCCTGCCCGGTGCCACGTCCCTTCCAGCCGTGGATGCGGGCCACGCTCGAATGGCAGCCGCCTCTGGACGCCAAATCGTTGAGAACGTCTGGGCCGGCTTGAACCCCTGTGATTTCCTGACGAAGGAGTCCTTCGAAAACGCCATTACCGCGAGTATGGCTCTCGGCGGTTCCACCAACGCCATTATCCACCTCGTTGCCATGGCAGGGCGCGCCGGAATCCAGATCCCACTGGATTTGTTCGACCAGATTTCGCGCCGGACGCCCCTGCTCGCCGACATGCGACCTGCCGGAAAATTCTTGATGGAAGATTTCCATTACGCCGGTGGATTAAACGCGATCCTGGCTCAGTTGACCGATCTTCTGAGCACCGACCAAAAAACGGTGAATGGCCAAACCCTGGGCCAAAACATCGCGGATGCCCGAATCCACAAGCCCGAAGTGATCCGTCCCCGCGACCAACCCGTAGCCTCTGAGGGTGGCACGGCGGTGCTCTATGGGTCTTTGGCACCCCATGGGGCTGTCATCAAACACGCCGCCGCCAGTCCGCACCTCCTCCAACATACGGGACCCGCCGTCGTCTACCGCGACTACGAAGATCTCACGGCGCGCCTCGACGACCCATCCTGCCCTGTCTCAGAAGATTCGGTATTCGTCTTGCAAAACGCCGGTCCCATCGGTGCGCCCGGCATGCCGGAATGGGGCATGTTACCGCTGCCAAAACGACTGTTGGAGCGTGGCATTCGCGACGCTGTGCGGATATCGGATGCTCGCATGAGTGGCACCAGCTACGGCACCTGTGTGTTACATGTCGCTCCCGAGTCCGCCTTGGGTGGCCCGCTCGCCTTGGTGCACGATGGCGATCTCATTCGACTGGATGTCGCGGGACGCCGCCTTGACCTCCTGGTTACCGAATCGGAACTCGCCAAGCGCCGCGCCGCCTGGCAACCGCGCCCACGCTATTGCGAGCGCGGTTATCTCTCCCTGTTTCTCGACCAAATTACCCAGGCGCCCGAAGGCTGCGACTTCAAGTTCCTCCACGGTAATGGTGGTGTTCCCGAGCCACGGATTCATTGAACGCTGCCGAATTCGATTGCCAATCTCCTCAAGGACACACGTCATCCATCCATGCGCACTTCCTTCAAACTCGAAGACTTCTCGCGGTCCGTCGTCGCGGTACCGCCGCTCTGTCGGGATGCTCAACTCCGGGTTGTCTTCGTCCAAAATCAGCGACTGATCCAACATTTGGAATCCGGCGGCGTTCGAATCCTTCTTTATGGTGGCAACGCCAATTTCTATAATATCAGCCTCCGCGAACACTCCGCGGTCCTCGATACGTTGGAGGCCGCATCTGGACCCGATACCCTGGTGATCCCATCCGTGGGTCCCTATTATGGGACCCTGATGGATCAAGCGGAAATTCTCGCCGACCGCGAGTTCCCCACCGCCATGGTGCTCCCGACAATAGCCGTCAGTTCGCCCGAGGGTGTCCGCGCCGCATTTCTGCGATTCGTCGAACGTTTTGGCAAACCCGCCGTGCTTTATATCAAGGACTCCGGCTACGTCACCGTAGAAGTTGCCCGCTCCCTCGTCGACGCCGGTGCCATCTCCTGGATCAAATATGCCGTGGTGCGCACCAACCCAGCGAACGACCCGCTCTTGAAAGGATTGTGCGATCAAATCGATCCCCGCCTCATTGTGAGCGGGATCGGCGAACAACCAGCGGTGGTTCATGTCCCGCAGTTTCAGGTGGGCGGATTCACCTCCGGCTGCGTCTGTGTCGCCCCAAGACTTTCCATGGATCTGCTCGACGCCTTGCGCCATGGCGATGCCGTGAAGGCGGAATCACTGCGGCAAATCTTTTTGCCACTCGAAACGCTTCGCAATTCCCACGGACCCATCCCGGTGCTACACCACGCCATTGCACTGGCCGGACTCGCCGATACCGGCCCTCTGCTCCCGCTGTTGTCGCCATTGAATCCGTCGCTGCTCAATCAAATCGCTCCAGTCGCCGAAGCGCTGCTCGCCGAAGAATCCTCCAGGCGCAATCAACCCTGAACGAGCAAGGCCACCGTGCTGTTCGCCATCCCCACGGCTGGGATGGCGGCCGCAGTGATTCTCGCGTTACAACGCTGCTAGTCGCGTCAGCACCCGCTGCAAGGTCTCGGACACCGGACCAAGAGCTAGCACAACCATGTAGCCCTGATCCCGAAGTTCCTTGGGTGCTTCATAGCTCGAGGCCAACTTCGGGAAGTCTTCGAGTCGAGCATCGGAGATCACCGCTCTCTGGCGCTCACGCTCGCGCAAGCGCCGCTGAATCTGATGATCTGGAGCCTTCACTTCGACCCATCGGCAGGTCACACCCCAAGCATGGCATCGCCGCAGCAATTCCGCCCGATGTTTCCTCGAGCCGAAGGTCGCATCTAAAATCACGCTGCGGCCCGCTTGGACTTCCGATTCCGCAACCTCAAACAGTCGTCCATAGGTCCTGGCCGTCATTGACTCAGAGTAAAGTCGCGTCCTCCCAGAATCCCTGGTCCGTTGGAACACGGGCAACCCAGCCAGTTCCTTGCGAACGCGATCCGAAGACACGAGCTTCCAATTCGTTTCTTCAGCCATTGCCCTGGCTACGCTGCTCTTTCCAGAACCGACACGCCCCATCACCACCACCACGAGTGGACGCGAACCCGCCAAAGCGTACTGCAACGACAATTGAAAATAGCGGCGCGCTTTCTTAGCGCTATTCCGTTGTTCGACGCGACCGGCCGTCGGTGCAAGAGAACGCAAACATTCTACTTTGCCCCGCACATACGCACGATAGCACTTATAGAAATCCATTAAGCGCAACATCCCCGAATCCCCAAGCCCTGACGCGAGAGTGGTCACCAGATAGGACGAGAGATCCGATCGCCCTTGAAAGTCGAAATCCATCGCCAGGAATGCGATGTCATTGGCCACATCCACATACCGGAGCCGGTCATTGAATTCAATGCAGTCGAAAATCTGAAGCCCACGCCGCGAGAAATGGACGTGCTCCAATCGAAGATCGCCGTGACAATCGCGAATCCACCGCTCCTGAATTCGTGACCGAAACAGCCCCGCATGCTCGCGGTAAAAGCGGTTGGTGTAATCTCGAATGGCCTTCCAAGCGGCTGCTGTGATGATCGTTCCGATAAAGGGACGTGTCTGGCGAAAGTTCTCCTCAGTGCTCAAACGCAGTCGCGAGCGGCGCCCCCAGGATTCGACGGTCAGCGTGGGGTGCTGGTTCCGATAAAAGTCGATCAGGGTCGACGCCACCCGGTCCAAGTCGCTTCGGCGTACAGTGCCCCGTGCCAACCGATGATCTAAAAAACCTTCTGGATCGAGTTCCTGCATCTGCACCGCGTATTCAACCACCGTGGATCCAGGGGGCAATCCACACACGAGTCGGTTCCCCAAGCATCCGATGGGGACAACACCCAGATACGCCCAAGGACTCAACCGTCGGTTTAGTTCCACCTCGCGTTCGCAGCATTTCCTTCGTTTTTCGAGGGTGCTGAAATCGAGGAACCCAAAGTTCACGGGCTTCTTCACTTTGAAGGCGTAGGGCGGTGCCACAAACACCCACGATGCATGGGTTTGAATTAATCGAACCGATTTCGGTTTGTGCGCGTAGGACCTAGAATCCGAGAGGAAGGCTATCAAACGCCTTTCTTTCCGAATCTCCTCGGGCGATGCAGCCGTTCGATGAGGGCTCGACTTCATGACGTCCATTGAGATTTCGTGGTGTTCCTTAGGGAGATGTCATTACCGGAACAGGTATCCGGGCTCCGTGTTTCCTCAGAAGTTCAGCGATGTTTGGTTGATGACGCCGTATCGCCCAGGCCAGCGGTGCGGCCCATGCCGGGTCGTCGGGTCTATTTGTTTTCGCGCCGTGTTGAAGAAGCAGCTCGACCATCGACTTCTGCCCAAACTTCGCCGCCCAACCGAGCGGAGTGGAGCAGATGTCCTCATCGCGCGCGTGCAGGTCAGCCCCATGCTCGATGAAAAGAGCCGCTTTCTCCACGTCCCCATTTCGTGCGAACTGATGCAACGGCGTAATGCCCAGCCAATCCGGCGCGCTCGGATTCATGCCGTGCTGGAACAGCAGTTCGTTCAACTCGCGAGTTTTTGCGCCCACCGCCCAACCTGGAAACTCAACCCGGCGAGGAAGATCCGGTTGGTAACGCAGCATCAGCCGGACGAAGCTTGCGTGGCCCTCGCTGGCCGCGTTGGCCAGTGCGTCGGCATCGTTGGCCAGTGCCGGGTTGACCGCGAACACCGCAGCAGCGGTCTGCAAGTCGTTGTAATACGCCAGCAAATGCACCGCGCGCGCCGCACCATGCATGCAAAGAAGTTCGACCATCTTCTGATCCTGGTTCGAGATCGCCCGGCTGAGAGTGTCCGCTGAACTTTCGACATCAACGTTTGGAAAACCGCCGTGTTCGAGCAGCAGCGTTACGATCTCGAGATGTCCATTGGCCGCCGCTGAATAGAGCGCATGCCCGTTTGGCGCGATGCCTTCCTCCGGCAGGTTGGGATCAGCACCGCGTTCAAGGAGCAGCTTGACGACTTCGAGATGGCCGCGTGCTGCGGCATTCTTGATGGGCGCGCCGCACCCAATGTAATATGAGCTGTAGTCGGACAGCCGATTGACGAGTGACGGGTCTTGATCGAGTAGTTCGCGCACACGTTCCAGGTTTCCAGTGGCACAGGCCATGCCGAGGTCGATCGTCGCGCCGCGACTAACCAGGTGCTCGTAAACATCCTTGGGTTTAGTAGGCCAGTCGTCCGGCACATCACGCCAGCCGCGAAAATGATAATCGCCGTTGGTCAGGTGAATCGGCCGCCCGCCATCGGCCCGGCGGGCATTGATATCAGCGCCGCGCCGAAGCAGCTCGTCGATGAACTCCAATTGCCGCGTCATCACTGCCCAATGAATGGGCTGGTTCGATCGCTTGTCCCCGGCCTGAAGCAACTCCGGCGAGGTGTCGAGCAACGCCAGAGTCTTCGGAAGATCGTGTTCGCGGATGGCGGCGGCAACTGTCTCGCCCAGCGGCGAGGCGCCATAACGTTCAGCGAGTTTCATTTCCAGCAGCCGCTGCATTTCAATGTAGCCGCGATCCTGGGCTATCTCGATGAGGCTGTCATTCACCGCCAGTCCGGCGGGATCGTGATCTCGCTCCAGCAGGTACGCCACGATGTCGAGTCGGTTCTCCCGCACGGCGAAATAGAGCGGCTTGCGGTAGCTGTGTTGGCAGCGCGCCAATGCCGGATCCTTCTCCAGCAAGTGTTTCACGGACTCCAGGTCGCCCGCAATGCAGGCGCAGAACATCGCCCAGACATCGGTACCGGTTCCAGTCGACCATTTCAGCGGCTCACTATTTTTCAGTTCTTCAGGCCGGGTCATTTTTGCGAGAGGTGGACGGATTAATAGGGTTGAGCTACTACCACGCGGAAGCCAATGTGATCGAACTTGCACTCGGACAGTATCGCTTTGCCGAATTCTGTCCAGTTGGCCGACGGCCTGGGTACATGCTCGCTTCGGTTTGGATCTTCTGATTTAACGAATCCATGAACCATCCTTTGTTTCGCTCCCTGGACCATTAGGCCATCGCGATACCCAATACGGAAGAAGCCTTGCGGCACTGGCGGGATCGCGTGGGTCTCCAAGTTCTTTACAGCCAGGTCGTCAATCAAGGCACCGTGCGGTTGACTCATCTCGACCTTGGAAACACCCTGTCTTGCCCGCCTGCTCGCTTGGCCATTCCCTAAGGACTTCCGCTGAATGCCCGGCATCGCAACCATGCCACAACCCGATCCGCAAGACTTCTTAGCCGGTGTCATTGAAGGAATCTACGGCCCTCCTTGGGTGCAATCCGAACGGTTTCAATTGTTCGATTGGATGGCCCAGTGGGGTTTGAACACCTACTTTTACTGTCCCAAGGACGACTCAAACCAGCGTGCCATCTGGCGGACGCCCTATCCTTCGGAAGCTCCGTTAGCGTTGCGGTAACTCGATGAGGGCTCGACTTCATGACGTCCATTCCTGCCCCGCGAACTTACAATCTTGTCGACCCAGGCGCTTTACCAATGATGCAAAATTAACACGCGGAGAGACGGAGAAAACCTCTTGTTCCCCTCCGCGTTCTCTTCCGTGGTTTCTTTGTCCGGCTGCCACGACGAATGCGTTGTGAACCGCGGATGACAGAGTTCGCGGATTCCAATTGGCTTACGTTGGCGAGAACGGATTCACGACCCGCACCCCGGTGTTGCGAAATCCCGACTCATCCTGGGTAACCACACAAAGTCCATGTGCAATCGCCGTGGCTGCGATGAACGCATCCAAAACTGGAACCGGCTGCTGGATGCCGAATCTGCCCCAGCGGTCGGCGACCTTTTCGTCCACCGGCAGCACGCGTTCGGCAAACTCGACAGCAATCCAGTGAAGCCACTTTTCCAGATCATTTGCCTGGGCCGGGTCACGGGGGCGAATCCGCTCAATTCCCTGACGGATCTCTCCGAGCACGAGTACGCTAACAAAGAGATCATCAGCTGCGGACTTCTCAAACCATTGGCGCAGCCCAGCGTCACAGCGGTTCTCCTTCCGCAGTTCGCTCAGGATGTTCGTGTCGAGCAAGAAGCCGCTCATAGTTTGACGGGGCGCTCGATCTGGGGACCTCGGGCGAAATCCTCGTCACGGCCCACATTCGGCATCGCGAGCAGGGCGTCTTTGAATGATGGACGCTTGGCCGCCTTACCAAGCAGCGCCTCCCGCAAAATGCGTCGATGCTCTTCTTCCATCGACACCCCGCGCTGCCCAGCCTGTTCCTTGAGCTTCTTGACGACCTTCTCTTCAATTTGTCGCACTATCAATTGTGGCATAAATTTTCCAACACTGCTATCATTGATAGCACAATTCGACCGGTTTGGTAAACAGGAAAGTCAGGCATCACAAGAGGTGTCCCAGGCTAGCGCCTCAACGTCGCTCGGACCAGTTCGGGAAGATATTTCATCGGCACGGAACCGTGCGAGATCACGGCTTCGTGATAGCGGGCCAGTTCGAACTTATCGCCCAACGCCGTGGCCTCGGTCGGATGCAGCGCGAACCGTTCGTGGAGGTAACGACGAAAGAATGTTTCCGGTGGGGAATCGCTGGAAAACACGATGGAAACGAAAGTGGCAGAGGTCGCTGTATTCCTTGGAGCCGGCTTCGTTCTAGCCTTTCATTCAAACCTCTGATTAAACCAGCCCATGGATCACCGCGTGTTCCGATCACTCGACCATATTGCCATTGCTGTTCCCGACACTGAGGAAGCCCTCAAGCATTGGAGAGACCGCGTCGGTCTGAAGGTCCTCTATAGTGAAGTGGTGAATCAAGGATCCGTGCGACTGACACACCTCGACCTCGGCAATACGCATCTCCAGTTGGTCGAACCGCTCACGCCCAATCATCCCATTCGCGCTTGGCTCGTGCAAAACGGGCCGGGATTGCATCATCTGTGCATGAAAGTCGACAGCGCTCATGAGGCGTTTGAGCAATTGCCCGGACTCAATCTTCCGACCGGACCGGCGATGCATCAGGGAACCCAAGGCAAGCACGCGTTTTTTTTGGAGCCCAAAGCCACACAGGGCGTTCGTGTGGAAGTGACCGGACCTTGATGGTCCTTCTGCTTGCTTGCCATTCCCACGCGGGGTCACGCTGAATGGTTAGTAGCATCCACAACATGCCACGATCCAACACTCAGGATTTTCTCGCCGGTGTCATCGAGGGATTCTACGGACCGCCGTGGGCCCAGTCCGAACGATTCCAGCTGTTCGAATGGATGGCTCAGTGGGGCCTGAACACCTACTTCTACTGCCCCAAGGACGATTGCAAGCAGCGGGCCATCTGGCGCACCCCGTATTCCCCGGACGAAGCGGAAACGCTCCGCGAGACCATCGCCGCCTGCACTCGGCAACAGATCCAATTCGTCTATGCCATCAGCCCCGGATTGGACATTCGCTATTCGGATCCCAGCGAAATCGAACAGTTGCAGAACCGATTTCTGCAAGTGATGGGTTTGGGTTGCCAGCACGTGGCGCTCCTGTTCGACGACATTCCTGATCGAATGGATCCATCGGAACTGGCGCGCTGTGGATCCCTGGCTTCCGCACAAGCATCCATCGCCAACAACCTGTTCCGTTGGTTGCGAAACCGCACCCCAGGAGCCCGCCTCCTATTCTGTCCCACGCCTTATTGCTCCCGCATGGCCAACGGACATCTCGGCGGAAAGGGCTACCTCGACACCCTCGGGAAGGAGTTGACCCAGGGCATTGACGTCTTGTGGACAGGGCCGGAAATCATCTCGCGCGAAATCACGGTGGCCCATGTCCAGGAAATGGGATCTGTCCTCCGGCGCAGACCGATGATTTGGGACAATCTGCATGCGAATGATTATGACGGTCGCCGGTTCTATTGCGGACCGTATGCCGGGCGTCCCTTGGAGTTGCGGGATTGGGTGAGCGGTATTCTCACCAACCCCAACACTGAATTCCCCCTCAACTACATTCCCTTCCGCACCCTCGCACGCTTCGTTCAAGCAAGTGACCCTTGGGATGCCCGCGCCGAATACCTGAATGCCCTGCAAGAATGGTCCAAGCACTTCGAAACCTGCACGCAGCCGATAGCTACCGAGGACTTGCGACGGCTGCTGGATTGTTTCTATCTCCCGCATGAAGACGGTCCTGAGGCGGCAGCATTTCTGCTGGAAGGACAGCAGTTGTTCGAGATGGATCCACAGCTTTGGGGTGCTCGGGCACTGGCGTTCCGCACCAACGCTGCGCGCCTGCGCGACACCTGCGCCCGGATGACCGAACTCCGTGAACGCCCGCTGTTCTACGCCATGCATCGTCGGCTTTGGGAACTGCGCGAAGAACTCGATCTTCTGGAAAAATATGTCGGATTCCGCTCGGGTCATGTCGATCCAGCGGCGTTGTTTGGCAGCGATTTTCATTTGCCACAAACGTATCGCGGCAGCTTTACCGCGCGGTTGCAACGCCTGTTGTCGCAAACCGCAGACGGCGCCATGATTCCGACCCAAACGGCTCCCGCCGACTGATTGATCGACACCCCATCTCGGTTTTATCATGTCTTCGTGCATCATCCGTCCTGGTCAGCTTAGCGATCTTGCTGGTTGCTATTATGTCTGCCTGAAAACCGGCAACCACGGCAAAGATGGCGAGCCGTACTATCGAGACGACCCCGATGCTCTGGGGCGATTGTTTGTTGGACCGTATCTGGCCTTTGAACCCCATCTGAGCCTGGTGCTGGAGGACCGTCAGGGGATTTGTGGCTACGCGTTCGGATCCTTGGATTCCAAACAATTCTACGGGCGATACGAAACGGAGTGGCGCCCGAAATTATGTGCCGACTACCCGGAGCCTTCCGAAGATGCCCCCCGATGGACCCGCGCCCAGCAGATATATCAAGTGTACCATCATCCGGACTATTTCTGCCCAGAACCCTACAACCAATACCCTTCCCACCTGCACATCGACCTTCTGGAAAGTGCCCAAGGACGGGGTTATGGACGTCAACTGCTGGAAAAAGTCATGGCCCTGCTCATTCAACACGGCTCCCCCGGTGCGCATTTGGGTGTCAGCATGTTGAATGAGACCGCCATGGGGTTTTATCAGCGACTGGGTTTCCGTGAATTGGTCCGCGTCGGTGCCGGTGCCGACGGATGTATATACCTGGGAAAACGCTTCCTTCCTGCAACCGGATCCATCCTGGTTCCCATCAAACCTTAACCCCGCGTGAATAAAGCGTCCGGATTCTTAAACAACCGCCTGGTGCCGCTCCTGGCGATGCTAAGCGACAACACCTACTTGTCCGCCATTCGAGCGGGCATGGTCTCGGTGGTTCCACTCACCATCATCGGCGGCATGTTTATGGTGCTTTCATTTCTGCCGATCAAGGGATGGGAACAGCGCGTTGAGAAGTATCTCCCACTGCTCCAGATTCCCGTGACTGCCACTTTTGGTCTGTTGGGTGTTTTTGTGGCATTGGCGATCGGGTACGACCTTGGCAAGCGACTGAAACAAGAAGCCATCATCAGCGCTTCGATGTCGGCACTCCTCTTCCTGCTGATCCAACTTCAACTCAAAGATCAGACACTGACGATGGAAGGTCTCGGCTCCAAAGGACTGTTCAGCGCGATTCTCGTTTCCATCATCACGGTGCGCGTCCAGAAGTTTTTCAATGACAAACGCCTCGTGATCCGATTGCCCAGTTCAGTTCCCAGCGTGGTGTACGAATCGTTCCTGTCGCTCACGCCGATGTTCTTCCTGGTACTCCTGTTTTGGTTCATTCGATTTGGACTTGGGCTCGACATCAATGAAGGACTCAAAGTGGCATTCGCACCGCTGGTTTCGGCGCTGAATACGCTCCCGGGAATTCTGACCTACGCCTTTCTCGTCACGCTCCTGTGGTCTATGGGCATCAACGGGGACAACACCCTCGATGCAATCGTTGCCCCCATTTTCCTGCAATTCCTCGCCGAAAATGTCGATGCCACTACTAAGGGCTTACCCCTTCCGTACGTTACCGCCAATGGATTCTTCACGACGTTTGTGAACGTCGGCGGTACCGGAGCCACCCTAGCCCTGGCTCTGGTCCTCCTGAACTCCAAAGAACCTGGGTTTCGCCGTGTCAGTCGCATCTCCTTGCCGACCCAGATTTTTCAGATCAATGAACCGATCTTCTTTGGATTGCCCATCGTGATGAATCCAGTGTTCATGGTTCCCTACATCTTAAACGCGCTGATCCTCACGGCGAGTTCGTATCTACTAATGGAATGGAATGTGATTCATCGGCCATTTGTGAACGTACCGTGGACCACACCGCCCATCATCGGCCACTACTTCATGTCGGGCGGCGATTGGAAGGCCGCGGTCTGGGGAGTGATTTCGATTTTGATTGCCATGGCAGTGTATTATCCATTCGCAAAATTCGCTGAGCGGCAACGCCTCAGGGCGGCGGTCACTGGAGCCAACGCGACCACAGCAGCCTAACGCCAAAGCGAATGAGATCAGGCCTCAGCAATCACTGGATTGGTGAGGGCGCCAATCCGGTCGATCTCGATCGTGACTGTGTCCCCTGGCTGAAGGAACACCGGTGGTTTTCGGGCAAATCCTACGCCATGAGGTGTGCCTGTCAGAATTACCGTCCCCGGCAGCAACGTGGTGCTGCCGCTGAGGAAGGCGATGATTGATGGAATGTCGAAGATGAAGTCGTCGCAACGCCAATCCTGCATCACCTGGCCATTGAGTACGGTGCGGATCTTGAGCGCAGCGGGATCCGGGATTTCGTCTTTGAGAACCAAACAGGGCCCGAGCGGGACAAAGGTGTCGAAGGTCTTGCCTCGGCACCACTGACTGCCACCCCATTTGATCTGCCAATCGCGCGCGCTGACATCGTTAGCGCAGGTGTAACCCAACACGTAGTCCAAGGCGTTCTCGCGTGAGACATTCTTGCAGGTACGACCAATGACCACCGCCAACTCGCATTCGTAATCGACCTCATCACTCCGCAGGTGGCGAGGGAGCACTATCGGGTCACTCGGATTTTGGACAGCCGTGGTGGCTTTCATGAACAGCACGGGACGCTCCGGCACCGGCACGTTGCCTTCGGCGGCATGGCGGCGATAGTTCAGGCCGATGCAGAGGATGTTGGTTGGGACCACGGGTGCCAGGAGCTTGTGAGGCGTCACTGTCGTGGACGTCACCTCAAACTTGCCAAAAATGTCCCCTGAAATGGCCCGGGCACTGCCATCAGGTTGCAACGCGGCATACTGAATGTTGCCGTCACTGGCTTGAAATCGGATGAGTTTCATGTTGGATGTGGGTATAATGGTATGTGGAGCAAGAACGGTTAGAAGTCCAAATCTGAATATTTAGGAAGTTTACAATTTTTTGCAAATCGAGGAGTTATAATCAAGCCCGCTGCTCATTGTTCTCAGTGGACACACCAGCGCACAGCTCCCCGTCCGCCGTTCAATGAAGTCCAGCAACGCCTCGTGGAAGTCGGTTCAGCGTACCCACTTCTTCCGCGCTGAGGGCTCGGTTGAAAATCGATAGGTCGTCCATGAGACCGGTGTAGCTCAGTCCCAACATGATCCGCGTTTCGCGCAGATTCCAAGTGTAAGTCTGAGTCCAACCCGCCATCTGACCCGCCAATTGTCCGTTCAAATAAAGCCGCGCAATCCCATTCGCCTGCCCGGTATTGAATCGATCCCAAGTGATGACCACATGCGTCCATCGGTCGCCGCCAAATGGCGGTCGCTCCACTACGATCAAGGGTTTTTCGCTCATGGGCATCTTTTCCCAGTCCCGATTCTTCGGATTCCAAACCGGCAGGTCGGCATACATGCCGAGGCGGAAATGGCGAGGCTTGTCGTCCGGTGTGAATTCGGTGAAGAACGACGCATCATTCCAGTCCTTTGGAGTGATCTGAATGGTGTCGCAATAACCAGGTGCCAAATCTTTTTCGGGGTTGACCTTGAGCCAATACGACACCGTGCCGCTCCAATTCTGCGTCTGGTAGGCAATGTTGCCTTCCGCCGGATAACACACCAATTCCTTGATCTTCTTTTCAAACTGAAGCGCATCCCCAAAACGGCCCTGACCTGGGGCGAGGTGGACCGTGTTTCCCGGCGGTAGTCCGGGCGCCACAGTTCGCGGTTTCCCCCATTGGACGCCCACTTGCAGACGCCGATCTCCCGCTCCAAAAGAAGCGTCGGTGGTGCCATCAAACCCTGCATGAAACACCAGCGACTTCTTCAGTTGTTTGGCGGCAGCGGCATGGGGTCCGGTGGCGCAACCAACCAAGACCATCGCGCAGGTCAAGGGCAGCCAGAACCTGGAGGAAAGGTAATTTTTCAACGGGTTGAGCATCGATGGTTCAACGTTGTTCGAGAATTGCCGATTCTTCAAACATTGCTTTTTCCACAACCGTTCGCCCATTCGACGTGAAGACCACATGGATGCGACCGTCGCGTGTCTGAATCGCCGTGGGATACCCATAGTCCCCTTTGAGATTGGACATGAGCTTTCGCCGAAAAGGGAAGGTCTTGGCCCCATCCACCGAAAGCGCTACCGAAAGGGGCGTGCGATCGGAAAAACTGTCGTTGTACACCAAGAGATGGTGCCCACTTTTCAGTCTGAGGAAGTCCACGGCCGCGTTGGGATTGGGAAACTCCGAATCCACACCGCTCGACCAAGAGATTCCTCCATCGACGGATTCCGTGCGCACCATCCAGCCATCCTGTCGCCCGCTGTAATCCCCACCCCGCCGACAAAACGCCACCAGATGTTCACCGTCAATGACTGCTGGAGCCGGTTGTATGTTTCCCAGACGCGAACGCACCCGATTGGATTCGGACCAAGTCGCCGTCGTTGGATTAAACCTCAAGAAATACGAAGTGCAATCCGGGCCAACCGCTTCGGGATCGTTTCCGATCTCATGGTAGACCGGCAAGAGATACTCTCCAGAGGTCAATACGATCGGGCGATTCCGCACCATGGTTCCTGCTTCGAACGTGAGCATGAAAGGTTCCGACCAAGTCCGTGCGCCATCGCGAGAGATCTTGGCCGTAATCCGGGAATCGTTCCAGAGTTCACCGTAACGAGTAACGTAGAAAAGCCATACAGCGCCGTCGGGTGCTTGCCAGGGCACCGCATTGCCTAGGGAATAGAAGGGGTTGCGGGCGATCGCCTTGGGTTTGGACCATCGCCGTCCGCCTTTCGCCATGCGGGATCCAAACACTGCCGCGGCGTTGTCCCGGTACTCGCCCTTGCCGCTGAAAAACGCGACGAATAAGTCGCCGTTGGCCAGTTCCGTGACGCTCGCTGGATGTTTGTAATCCCCGGTGGGTATCTCCGGACCAAACAACCGATCCACACGGATGTCTTTCCCATTGCCCTGGGCACCCGCCCAGGAGTCCATTCCAAGGCAAAGCATCGCTAGACAACAGGTTATCCAGTAAAGGAATCGAATCGGGTGGCGAGGATTCCCGAGAATTTTCAAGCGAGTCACGCGGTTGAGTTTGAGAAGAAACCCAGATTCTGCAACTCTCGACCCATCTCATGAATCTTTCTGGAAAAGTGGCTCTCGTGACCGGCGGCACCAATGGAATCGGCGCCGCCACCGCCCTCGCCTTGGCTCGCGCCGGATCGGCTGTCGCCATTAACGGGCGACATTCGGATGCCGATGCATTGGAAACCCTTGCCCAACTTCAACGCATGGGCGGTCGCGTGGAACTGATCCTAGGTGATTGTGCGCGCCCTGGAGACTGTGCGGCGATGGTCGCCGAGACCGTCTCCAAACTGGGCCGATTGGATGTGTTGATCCACAGTGCCGGAGGTCCGGCAAATGGCGGGTTGTTCGACATCACACCCGAGAACTGGCACACTGCATTCGACACACACCTACATGCCGTTTTTCATCTGACCCGCGCCGCACTGCCGCACATGCGGCCTCACCGCGAAGGCGCCGTCATTCTGGTCTCAAGCACGGCGGGAATCCGAGGTATCGTCACCAATGTGGCCTATCAGGTCGTCAAAGGCGCCCTGCCCCAGTTCGCCCGCGCGCTCGCCCGAGAATTCGCCGATGACAACATCCGGGTCAACTGTGTGGCGCCCGGGGTGATCCGAACGGCCTTTCACAAGAGCATGAGCGAGGAACAACGGCGTTTGAATCTCGAAAAGCGGATCCCATTGCACCGCGAAGGCACTCCGGAGAACGTGGCCTCCGTCATTTTGGAATTGGTGACGAATGATTACGTGACTGGGGAGACCTTCACCATCGATGGCGGATTAACCATGCGAATCGCCTGAGAGCCTGCCTGAGTCGTGGTCGGAACGAAAGCGAGACTAGACCTCCTGCTGGGCGGTGACTGGAACTGGATCCAGGAAGAACCCGACACCACGCATTTTCTTGCGCCAGTACCAGAATCCCCTTGGCATTTGCCGCCCAGTGGATTAGTTCGATGCGCGTTCTTTGAACGGGACTGAGTCTGAAGAAAGCTCTGTTCCCCACCGTAGTTGATCATCACGATCGGAGTTGCGGGAACCCCGTTAGAATCGGGGACGGTTGCGCCACTGTAATGGATGACGAACTCCCAAGCCGCAAGGCATGCCACTGGAACTAGCGCAAATGCGCCGTCTGGGAAGGCGGGAGCCAGGTTATTAATCCGGAGTCAGGATATCGCGCCGGTCGTGCTCGTCCGGGAACCTGCTGCGTGCGGACCCTGCCTGCTTCGGGAGTTGGAATCGCTCGATCCCACCCCCTCAAAGCAAGGCTTTGTCTCTCGCGTCGGGTCACCCACTCCGCCCACAAGCGGAGGATGAGGCCAGGCCTGTCCGTGAGTGCGGATGGGACCCGAGTTTTGGACGGTCGCCATCCGGCGGCGGTTCTCTGCCTTCATTCTCGCGTTGTTGGGGATGAAGGTATTTTTTTGCCCGCATCCCCCGCACTGGTCTCCAACAGTGAAATGGTGTCGCCAGAAATCTGTCGACACACAGTGAGATCGGTTCGAAATGAAGTTCATCCGTAGAAGTGCCCTCGAGGCAATTGCCCTGGCCGTTGCCAGCGCATCCCTGATTCCATCCAATGCCGAGGCTCAGTTTGCCTCAACGGTCATCACTTACAATGCCGGCACGGGCGCCAGTCCGACTCACAATGACGCCGCATCCAGTCTAGGTGGACCCAGTCGGGTCAACCCGTTCGGCGACGCCGTCGAACCGTTCAACCCGCCGTATCATCCCACACAGTTGGTTTCAATCGGCACCGGCGGATCGATTACCGTCGGATTTCCACAACCTGTCTCCAATCACGCCGCCAATCCGTTTGGCATCGATTTCCTCGTGTTTGGTGGATCCGGATTCATGATCACCAACGCGTTTGATGAGAACTTCAACTGGATCGGGACACCCGCAACCGATGGTTCCCTATTCGGTGGCGGCGACGCGCTCACCCGGGTGAGCGTCAGTACTGATGGCAATACATTCTACACCCTAGAACCCAGTCGAGCGCCGGTCATTGAGAGTCTTTTTCCGACGGATGCATCCGGCAATACCTCACGACCTGTCGACCCATCCTTTCGCCTCAGCGATTTCGCCGGACTCACTTTGGATGGAATTCGCCAGCGCTACGCGGGGGGTGCCGGCGGCACTGGCTTCGACGTCGCCTGGGCGCGCGACACCTCGGGCCAACCCGCAGCTCTGGATGCCATCCAATTCGTCCGTGTGGATGTCTTGAATGGCAAGATAGAGCTCGATGGGTTCGGTGCGGTCCATACGATTCCTGAACCCAACTCCTGGATGTTAGTGCTGGTTGGCGGCGCAGCTGGCCTCCTCTGGTTTCGACGTCACTGACAACCGTGAGCGCGCCCTCGCAATTGCCGTCACCAACATCGCCGCCGATTCGAGGGAATCGACGGCGGCTCCATCGCCTGATCTTGACGCTGGCCGCCGGATTGTCGCTCGGCACCTTAGCCGCCGAAGTGATCGAGGAGGTTTTCAGCGAGGACCCGTTGAAACGAGGTTGGATCCCATTGGGAAACTCCGCATTGGCTCAATGGAACCCTGCGTTGGAACGGTTGGATGTAGCGTGGGATTCATCTCAATCCAACTCGTTCTTCGCGCTGCCGCTCGGAAGGCAACTGAGTCGACAGGATGATTTTGAATTCGCGTTCGATCTGGAACTGGTGGAGCACCGTATCGGGGCAACACCTGGTAAACCCGGCACCTTTCAAATCGCGCTCGGCCTGGTGAATTTGGGGTCGGTGCAAAACTCCGGGTTTGTCCGAGGAAATGGCACGGGATCGAACAACTTGGTGGAATGGTCGTGGTTTGGTGCCGATGAGTCCATTTCCGCATCCATTTCCCCTGCAATCACCAGCACGAATCGCCCACCACGTTGGGCGTTCCGTGATAGTTACGTCGAACTGCGACCCGGTGTTCGCTATCGCCATCGGCTACAGTTCACCGCCGACACTTCCACACTGAAATTGTCCATGACGATCCAAGGAGAAACTGGCCCCGTGCTGGAATCCGTGGTGTTGCCCCCAAGTTTCACGGACTTCCAAGTCGATGCCTTCGCGTGGAATAGCTACAGTGATGACGGTCAGGATCCGCGGTACGCGGGTTCGGTTTTCGCGCGTGGATTTTTGGACAATATTCGACTCACGTTGCCCGAACCGCCCATAAGTTCCATCCAGTTTGTCGGCTCGGATTCCAGTCGAGTTGTCCGATTCGTTTCACGCAAGGGCTGGGTCTATTCCTTGGAAGCGTCCTACGATCTGTCGGAATGGAATGCGATCGGCAGCGGGCAAGCTGGCACAGGCGCCGAACTCGAACTCCGGGACCTCCGAAAGGCCCTCTACCCCCAACATTTCTTCCGCGTTCGCTGCGTGCGCGCCCTCGATTAAGTCCACGGCCATGAACCGCCCAAACAGGATGCGACCCCGCCCTATTCGACCCATGCCGAAAACGTGCTCGCCCGCGTTCACTTTGGTCGAATTGCTGGTTGTGATCGCCATCATTGCCACGTTGTGCGGCCTGCTGTTGCCAACGCTCGCCCAGGCGCGCGCGCGCGCTGGACAGACCCGATGCACTTCCAATCTCCGTCAATACGCCCTCGCCGCACAGCTCTATTGGGACGACCACTCTGGCAACGCGTTTCCGGAACGAATCGGTCGAACGAATGGCGGTTGGTCATATTGGTTCGGTTGGCTCGCTGACGGCCAGGAAACCCGGCGCCAATTTGATGCGTCCCAAAGTCCCCTCTGGCCGTACCTGGGTGCCAGAGGCGTCGCCATATGTCCGGCGTTGGATCGAGCTAACGCCGCCTTCAAAAGCAAAGCCTCCGGAGCCGCTTCCGGGTACGGCTACAATTTGCTGCTCGGACCGCGGGATCGACAACGCGTGAATCTCATGCAGATCACCTCTCCAGCAGAGCTCGCGGTGTTTGTGGATTGCGCTCAAATCAATGACTTCCTGGCACCGGCTTCCCGAGATCATCCGATGCTTGAGGAGTTTTATTACTTCGAGACCAACCACCTCTCTGCCACGGTCCATTTTCGCCATCGGGCTCGCGCTGGGATCGCCTTCGCGGATGGCCATGTCGGGCAGGAATCCCCGGAAACCGGTTCTATCGATACCCGCCTGCCCGGGGTGACTGTGGGGCGTCTCCGATCTGGGTTGGTAGTTCCCAAATAGATCCCGAGAATCCCTGGCGCTGCTGGCAGCAGTTCTCAGTTAAACAGGGTTGTGCTTGGGCCGCCTAAAGCGGGACTCTAAACGCGATGTTCGAGTCCTTGCTTCAGGCGGTTCGTGTTCATTTATGTGAACTGCTGCGGCAACCTGGAATCGGTCTGGCAGCCGGACACTGTATCACTCTATGGTGCAACCCATGAAGCGTTATGCCAATTTCATCGGAGGCCAGTCAATTCCCGCAGCCTCGGGAAAAACCTTTGTCACCCGCAATCCAGCCGACGCCCGCGAGGTAGTCGCAGAATATGCCCAAAGCGGGCAATCGGAGGCTGCCGCGGCCATTGCCGCGGCCAGCGAGGCGTTTCCCAAGTGGGCCGCAATGACCCCAGTGGCTCGCGGTCGGATTCTCAGCAAAGCGAGCCAATTGATTGAAGCCCAGAAGACACTGCTGGCAGAGCTGCTGACCCGAGAAGAAGGCAAAACCCTGACAGAAGCCACCGGCGAAGTGCAGCGGGCGGCTGACATATTCCGTTTCTTTGGCGGCACCAGCTATACCCATGGAGGCCAGGTCATTCCACACGATCTACCAGGAAATCTGCTTTATACCCGGCGCGAACCGCTCGGTGTCGTCGCGCTCATTACTCCCTGGAATTTTCCGATC
>SXSK01000283.1 GCA_005793375.1 Verrucomicrobiales bacterium
AGGCTCCTCACCAACAGGTCCGAAACATGCGCGCAGATCCCTGTCCCGCTCTTCAGCCGAAGGTCGCCACGAACTGTTCAAGATTTACTACACCCCAATGCGGACTCCTTGAAACCCATTGGGGTGGTAACACCGTTCCCACAGGGGTGGGCTCGACAAAAGGGCCAACCAAGGCGTGGTTGACGGAGAAGCCATAGTATTGGCTTTGGGGGAGGACTGGGGACTCGGCTTGACGTCGACGGAGGCGGTTCGCGCGGCCCCGTTGATTAGGGCGAGTTCCTGTGGGTTTACGCTGGCGTGTTCACTGGGTTCATTCCGATACCACCACCAAAAGCCAGCTGCCCAAAGAAACCCTGGAAGTCCTGAAATGAGCAAAACTGCTCGCCAATTCCAGCCCCAGCCTTTGTCGGGATCAAGAGCCAGACCGGTGAGCCAGATGCCTAGAGCCCCGCCAACCGACATAAAACTGCCCAGGGCGCCGGTGGCAAAGGCGCGGCCTGTCATTGGGAACCACTTAGAGACTGCGATGGTGCACGTGGGTATGAGACCGGCTTGGGAAATGCCTTCGATGAGTCGAGTCACGAACAGCCCTATCAAGCCTGTGGCCGCGGCCATCGCTGCTGTGGCCACGCTCCAAATCGTTGCAAAAACCGTCAGAGCTTCCCGGCAGCCTCGATGACGACCGTATTGACTGGTGGGAATCTGGCAGAGTGCGTAGGAAAGGTAGAACGCGCTGATCAGCCATCCCGACTGGGTTTTGGTCAGCGATAGATCGGTGCGAATGGTGCTTTCGGCGGCGGCGATGGCATTGCGAGCGACGTAGGCCAACGCCATGGCACCACACAACCACAACAGCACACCGAACCGGACCTGGGTTGGGGCTGATGCCGTCCCCGTTGCCGGCACGGCGGTCACCGGCAGGCCTCCGTCAAACGGTCGAACAAGCGATCCGCTTCGCGGCGAGTCTCAGGGTCGAGTCGAAACCCGACTGGCCCACGGATCCGCGTATTTTGGAAGATGCCTTGGCGTTGCAACAGATGTTTTTCCACGGCCAGGAAGGCATCGAGACTGGTCTGGAGTGAAATGATGGCCGCCAAGGGTCCGTGGATGAGGTCGGCGCGAGCCGTGTCTTGTGTTTCCAGCGCACGCCACAGGGCGACGAGAGCGACGATGAGATCGGCGCCCGGCATCGTTCCGACGATGCCGCGCTGAAAGGAGTCCACCAATGCGATGCCACCAGTTCCTTCGAAAACGCGGGCTTGGCCTCGAGTTGCATCGCGAAGTTCAGACAATTTCGGACCGATGGGCGACGCCTCGGGTTTGTAGAGGACACGCTCCGGGCCGTATTCGTCCAACAGTTGGGCTTGCATCCGAATGGGCATGGGACGGCCGACGTAACCGCTGGCGTCCTGCACAATCAAGGGTATGGCGACCGAAGCAAGGATTCGCCGGTAATACGCGAGCAATTCCTCGTCTCCGATGCTGATTGAGACGGGAGGAATGGCCATGATGGCTGTCGCTCCGTGAGTCTCGGCGTGTCGGGCGAAACGTTCGGCGACCTTTGACGACTCGGCACCGACGCTGATGATTACGGGACCCCTAGTCAGGCCGATGTTCAGGCAGGTTTCGGCGAGTTGTTCACGCTCCTCGCTGGAGAGTCGAAGTATTTCGGAAACCATGGCCATCACGATTCCGTTCGCGCCGTGGTCATGGAGCCAATGAATCTCCCGTTCGAGAGTGTGGCGATCCAGGGACTCGTCCTCCAGCCAGGGTGTTTGAAAAACCGGCAGGACGCCTCGGAGACTTTGAACGGTGTGGATGGATTTCGGATCCATTGAATTTGAGTCGCAACGATTAAGGTTTACGGCCTTTGAAGGACCGCTTGAAGCCAAGCACAGTCGCCAAGGTGGAACTTAGTTTGAAGTGCTACTTGGTTCGAGCGAGTTGGGCGATGCCCAAGGGAGAGGGCCGGTTGGTTCGCTATTGGAAGTGAGGTTTGTTATCTCGATTCCAGAGGCGTGAGACTTCCTGGCGTTTTCCCTTATCCTTGTTCAACTGGCCGATCATATCGATGCGACGCTTGGCCTCGACATGCCCGTCGCAGAAGAGAATTTCTGCGCGTCCACCATGCAATTCTAGTGGCCATTGCCGTTCTTCATACATTCCGATGAACCCGCTCCAGTCGGTGTCTCCCTTCTTCTTCAGGTCCCAGTTGCTATCCCCAAAAGAAATCATTTGGGAAGGGCTCACTACGGAAGCCTCTTTGGTCTCACCCCAGACAGGGTCCCCCAGGTAAACACCCAGACCGGTGTTGGGTGTTTCACCGGCGAACGCGCCCCAGACATTGTAGCCATAGCTCATAAAGAACTTGCCGCCAGGGCGCAGTCGGACTTCATCATGGAGATAACCGAGTTTTGCGGGTTGTCCGCTGCCAAAGGTCGGAATCCATTGAGATTTAGCCGGGGCGGCGGGGCAGTGGAAGATTTGCGTGTTGCGGCCGTCATACATGGTCTTTCGAAGCAGTGTTGGCCAGATCCAGGTGGAACTGTCTCCCCCGTCGATACCCACCGGATAAACGCCATGATCACCGATGTAGGTAATGGTGGCGATACCCATCTGGCGCAGGTTGCTCATGCATTTGGTTCCCTTCGCTTTGGACTGCGCTTTGCTTAATGCAGGCAGCAGCATGCCGGCCAGAATAGCGATGATGGCGATGACCACCAGAAGTTCGATGAGCGTAAAACCGCTTCGGTGGGCCGGGCTTCGAAATGTTTTCATATCGGTTCAATTAACACTCCCGCTCTAACACCCAGTGGATTCTAAACTGGGACCGTTCGAGACTTCCCTATTGTTCCATGACTTTCAATCGGAGAAATGAAGGATTGGTGGTGTCGCTCAGGGGCGTCGAGGACCGGAACCGATCGGTCACCGTGCCGTCTGGATTTGCCCGAGTTTCCAGGGGCACGAGGTTCGCCTGCGTTCCATTCCAGGATTCGAGACTTGGGCTGGATTCAAGTTGGAAGGTCACACCAGCAACACGAGGGTCCCGGCGATACTCAAGCACCAGGTAGCGTCGGGATACCCCAAGAATCTCGAAGACCTCAGAAGATACGTGAGGCAACGAAATGGAATCCGGGTTTTCTGGGTCAGTGCCAGAGGCGAATTCGAACAGATCCGGTGTGCCATCGAGGTCCGAATCCTCGTTGGGAATGCCCAGAAAAACGGTGGAGCCGGTTCCGTAGGTTCCCGGGGTGCCGCCCAGACTGGCGCTCGGGAGCCAGTTGAATGGATCTCCCGGGTTTGGGTTGCGGCCTGGAGAGGCGAGGACCAAGCTTTTACCGCTGCCATCACCTGCTTGCGGCCAAGGTGTCGTGTCGTCGTATTGAAATTGCTTAATCACACTTCCGTCGGCGGCTTCCACTCGCAGACTTTCACCGGAATTGTCGAGTTGCCCCAGGTAGGAACCTGCCACCCGAGTGGACGGTACTTCAGGGTACGCCAGGGCGAACGCGCGTGTGTCGCTGACCACCAAAACGGTTTCGCCGGGCAGCAACAACCGTTGGGCGGCGGGAGCAAACGAGAAGTCGAATGCCACCCCTCGCGTCATGCGCACTCCCATAAGATCTATGGTTTTTTTGGAGATGTTTCGCAGTTCTATGAATTCGAGCTTCTCAGACTGGATGATGCCGGCGCCGAGTTCATCAGGTTTCAATGCCGGTGGCTGGTAAAGTATCTCGCTGATGACCAAATTGGAGGCATCGGCGGCGTGGGCGTCCAATAGAAAGGTGGCGGTGGCCAATGGAGACCAAGTGCTGCCCACTTGCATTCGAGCGTTGATGGTTCCCGACGACTCAACCATAAACTCGCGTTCGAAATTTTTGGCGGAGCTGCTTACTGTCCCATTGGGCAGCCGCGGATCGGTGCCATCGGTAGTGTAATAGACAACGCCGTCCGGATACGTCGTGGCTGTCTCCACTTTGGCGAACGGGCGTATCCCTAAGGTGACCTGGCTCTGAATGTGCCCACCGGAGTGACTCAGTACGGGCGGGCGATAAGCAATTTTCCCAACGCGCAGGCTTTGAGTGTCGAGCCATTGGAGGCGATTGCTGACCCAATTCACCATATAATCGACCTCGGCCTGCCACGTTCGAATCCGAGTCTCAGCTGCGGGATTCGGCCAATCCCGGGTACCGAGGCGCGGCCATTTTCTGAAGTGACGGGCGACGGGGTTTTGAATGGTTGCAGGTGCGCGATTGCTGACCAAGCCCGTGTATCCGTCGAGCAGGGTCGCCATGTGCTGTTTCACGGTGGCGACAATGGTTTCGGTTGCGAGGATGGACTTTCGCATGTGCCAATATCGGTCCCAGTGGGCGAGTTTGTAGCTGGGATCGCTATGCAACCGAGGATACCAGAGTTGGCCGATGCCATTAGCCCCGTCGTAGAGCCAGCCTGCTGGTGTCTCACCGGTCGCATAGTCCGCGTTGCCCAGCGAGATGTTAAAATCCCAGAGCGGACCGGCGCGCAAGCGACCCGACCGATCTTTGTGCCAGTACGTGCTAAAGACATAACCATCCACTTGTTTGGCCACTTCGAGCATCCACTGCGCATCAATGAATGTGTCTGGATCAATATAGGCTTGATAACCCGTGCGGAAATTTCGGAAATCTGCCTTGTTGAGCGCCGTCTCAAACGACGCGATGTACCCCCGAATATAGTTGAATTGTGTCGGATTGAGGCGATCGGGATCAAAGCTTTGAAGCGGGATGCCGCCGGTGCTGGTCCAATTGTTCTTCAAGGCATCGTCTTTGTCTTTTCGGATAATATATCCCCCGGTAATCAAGGTGGGATCCACAGTCTTGTCATTGAGGTTTTCCAGAGGGACTCGATCGGTGCCGCGCTTCATTTTTTCCATCAACACATAGATGCCGCGGTACGACGAAAATCCGATTTTGCCCGTCGACGGTTTGGATTGATTGAAGAATAGCTCCACGAACCGAGTCCGGACAGCCATGCCATCGTTGCCGCGCAGCGACCGCATCCAGTCGAACACCAACTTGTTTCGCATCAACGTCTTCTCGCTCCAGGGCCCGTAGAGTACCCAATCGGAATTTTCGGACATGCCGAGTAACCGAGCGTCCTTGTCGGCGCCGGCATCGTCCTGTATCTCCAGTGCATAGCTCCGTTGATCGAACCCTAAGGAACTCTCTCCACGCCGATGCACCCCGCAAGGCCCGGCATACTCTGGAGCGTTCGTGAGACTGGTGCGTCCGGTGACCGGGTCGGGGGCCAACACCATGGCAAACCCGGGCTTGAATGGGTTGCTGCCTCCCCCCGTTCCGTCGATATTAACACCGAAGCTATCGACGAAAATGAGCGGCAGGTTGGAGTGGAATACCTTCCCTTCGCCGTTGTAGTCGGACAGGGAGGCATCAATGAAGATGAAAGAGCGGCTGGTGGTTCGACCGGATATACGGCCGGATGCAAAGGCGCGGGTTTTGAGTGTCGTCCAGGCTGTGATCGGGATCGCTGCGGTGTACAAGGGCGAGTTCGTTGTTGGTTCCGTGCGATCCAACGTGTATCGAATCTGAGCATTTGGCAGATTGGATACCGACAACAGAACGGAAACGGGAGATAAGAGAATTCCGCCGGGGTGAGATATCGTCACCTCTGGACAGATGGAGCCCGGGGAGGGCGTCTGGCTATTCACCGTGCCTGGGGATGCGGGAAAAAGGTAACCTTGAGCGCGTTGAACACCGGCTTCGCCATAGGCGACGTTTTCGGTTTGTGGCCCGTATTCGTACGCACTGGCGACGGTCTTGCCGTCGGGTCGCACCAAAGCGACATAGCCCCCTTCATCCGCCAGTTTAAAATTCGTGTGTATCCAGTTGAGTGGACCGGCTTGCCGGTCGCGCCCGGAGGCGAAAACGACTCGATAGGTATACGGGTTTAGCGACAGTCCCTGGATTTTCCATTGAGTCAGGTCGCTTTTGGAGTCGGTCAAGAACCACCCATCTAGTGATTGGATGGAATCGGTACCATTGAATAGTTCCAGCCAGGAGGGCTTCTGGGTGTACTCGTCTTCAAAAACGGTGTTGTCGGCGACAAACTCTGAAATGATCACACCGCCGGTGTCGATGGCGGGAAGTGCCGTGGTCGTGAACTTTAAATTATCGATCTTGAGCTCCATTCCTCCGGTGCCGTTCCGTGAGGTGAAGGCGGCTGTATTTCCAACCCGTGGAACGAACCCAGGTGTCGCCAAATCCGTGCACACCACTTTGCCTTCGAACGAGACGTCCAACCCGCCTTCGTCCCAATGAATGGCGGCACTTTTGCTAATAGGGCTATAGGTGAACACGCGGGGAAAATTTCCAATGACGATCCCGCCGATTGAAATCTGGATGGAATTGGGATCCTCGCCGTTGTTCAAGGTATCCCAGGCGATGGTTAGTCCTTGTGGAAATGGGGCAAAGCCGCCTTCGCCGGTGCCATTGTCTCCAGGGATTGGTCCAAAACTGAAGGCCCAACCTTCGCCGGATGTTTGGGTGGAATCCTTGTCCATGAAGACATTGAATTTGGCGTCGAAAACCCGGACCACACTATTGGGATCCAAATCCGGTAGTTTGAACGAGCCGATGCTGTTGGTCGACGCCCGATCCAGCAATCGGAGGGTATTGTCAAAGATCCCTGCCATGGGCGTCGGTCTGCCCGGTGGGACATCGGCACCAATCGTAGACCCGTCCGCGAGGTCCGTAGTGCCGTTAGGGAAGTCAAATGTCTGTGTGCCGCTACCGACGGGATAAGCCCCCGCGATGGCCGAGTGGCAGAAACCGGCCAACCCAAGGGTTAGGATTGTGGATACGTAACGATAGCGGGTCATTTTTGCTGAGGATTGTCGGTGACCAATACTCTCGGCACTCTCCCAGGACAAGTGTACAGGCTGGAAAAAGGCCTTGGGCCTTGGAATTGGGGGCGCATCCCCGGGTTGTCGGACATTTGACGATAGGTGGTACTGAGATTTCCCCGAAAGCGGTGGAGGGCCACCGCACTGCAAAGACGCCGCGCTTCTTTGGAGTGCGCGCAGCCCGCTGCCGCTTTGCCCCGCAGTATTACATGCGGCGTCGGTAACTCGGAAATTCGCCCGGGAATTGGTTTGGAAAGCACTTGCGATTCCTGGCGGATGCAAGCAGGTTGGACATGCGATGAAGCCAGAGTTATTGATTCCGGACATGGTGATGGTTATGGGTGTGATTCTCCCGACTCCTGCGCTTGGACAACTCGGTGCCGCCAAGCGGGCTGCGCAGCGAGTGGCTGAGTCGGGATCCCAACGCAAACTGCCCGACGAATCAGGCTCAGTGCCACGCCAGTACCAGGGGAATCGGCCGGCACCTGCCGCACCGGTGGGTGTGGCGGCGGCGGCTCCTGCCGCAGTCAAAGCTGCGGACCTCGACAAACAAGCGGCTGACAAAAAGGCGGCCGTGGATCGGGTGGTCGCTCTGACAAAAGAACGTGCTGAAAAGGGACGTTCGGCGGCGCAGTTTGATCTGGGCATGCGTTACTTGAGTGGTGACGGTGTTCCATCGAATCCCAAGCTGGGTCGCGAATGGATTGAAAAATCGGCAAAGCAGGGGGAAACGGATGCCGTTAAGAAGTTGAAGGAATTGGACGCCGTAGCGGCCGCGGAAGCGGCGTCAGTGGCTGGAGCGAAGCCCGTTAAGCCCAAGCCGTAACGAGAACTGAGTGTGTCTTTGTGTGTGAATCCGATGACGTGTTTGCCCCTGGGTCCCCCCTGGTGTGGAATGTCGGAATCTCGCTTGCCCTAAGAGCCCGATGCGCCATTCAATGGGTCGGTGACCAAGCCATTTGCCGTACTGCTAGGGAGGAATGCATTGTTGCCCAGAGTGGTTCCGTTTCTGGTATTTTTTGCCCTGACCTTTTGCCAGGGACAGGTGGGTGAAGCCTCGCGTTACTGGATTTATCTTCTCAAGACGTTAGTGGGTGCCTGGATGGTTTGGGCGGTTTGGGATTTGGTGGCGGAGTGCCGGTGGAAATTCAGTTGGGAGTCCATCGCCATCGGGGTGTTGGTTTTTGTGATTTGGGTGGGACTGGATCGTTTCGTGCCCTCTCTGAATGAGTTGATGATTCAGTTTGGCCTGTCCAAGCCTAAGGAAAAGCCCGAACTGCCATGGAACCCACACGCGTTCTTTGGGCAAAATTCGGCCTTAGCCTGGTTCTTCATTGCCGTTCGAATTCTGGGGTCTTCCATTGTCGTCCCTCCATTGGAGGAAACGTTCTATCGCTCCCTGATCTATCGGAGTATCGCCAATCCCAACTTCGAGCAACAGCCACTCAATCGATTCCATGCGACTGGTTTTTTCGCGACGGCAGTTATTTTCGGACTGGCCCACAACGAGTGGCTTGCAGGAATCCTTTGTGGTATGGCCTATCAGTGGTTGGTGATCCGAAAGGGCCGGCTTGGAGAAGCAATGACGGCACACGCCATTACCAACGCGCTGCTGGGAGTTTGGATCGTCAGTCAGGGCGCCTGGAAGTTTTGGTGATTCGGCAGCTTTCGGCATCGACTCGGGAGCTAAACTCTTCCATAAACTCGGAGAAAGACCACGGGAATCAAACGATTGTAGGCTTATGTTAGACATTACTGGACGCGGTTCCGTAACGACGTGCGACGGCGTGACACGGCGTGATTTTTTGCAAATCGGAACACTTGGCGCGCTTGGTTTTTCGCTGGCAGGATTACAGGCGCTTCGTGCGCGAGCGCTGGCGGAGGGTGCCGCGGCAGAATCGGCCAAAGCCGCCGCCGACAATGCGCGGTCGTGCATACTCATCTTTAATTTAGGCGCGCCGTCCCAGCTGGACTTGTTCGACATGAAGCCGGATGCCCCGCGAGAGATTCGCGGGCCATTCAAACCGATCTCTGGCAAGGGTGAGTTTCAGGTTTCCGAACTGCTTCCGGGCCACGCGAAGCTAGGGGACAAATTCAGTTTGGTTCGAACGGTTTATCACACGGCGGCAGCGGTCCACGACACTGGGCATCAGTTATTGCAAACAGGGCGGTTGTTTGCGGGTGGTATCAATTCACCCCATGCGGGTTGCGCCTTGGAATTTTTGAAAGGAAGGCGGAGTGATCTTCCGGCGAATGTGGTGTTGCCTGAGCCGATGGGCGCGACGGGCGGCGGTATGCCGCATGGGCAGGACGCTGGTTTTCTCGGGAAGGCTTATGATCCCTTCAATCTGAACGCGGATCCCTCTCAGGCGGATTTTAAGGTGCCGGATCTACTGCCGCCACGGGAAATTGGTGAAGCCCGATTGCAGCGCCGAAAGGAACTGCGCGAGGTGATCGAGGGGTCTTTGAAGGCGTTTGAAGCCAGTGAGAGCGCGAAGCTAATGGATGCGAATTTCGCTGCAGCTTATCGCATGATGACGAGTGAGAACGCGCGGACTGCGTTTGACCTAACCAAAGAGTCCACCAAAGTTCGAGAGCGCTACGGCATGACACGGTTCGGCCAGAGTTGTCTGTTGGCCAGGCGCTTGGTCGAGCGGGGCGTTCGTTTTGTGACGATCAATACCTTCATCACCGTGTTCGATGAGATCACCTGGGACATTCATGGATCCAAGCCCTTTACCAGCATCGCCGGTATGAAGGACATCGTGTGCCCCATGTACGATCAAGGCTACAGTGCCCTCATCGAGGATCTGCATCAGCGCGGGATGTTGGACGCGACCCTTGTGGCGAACTTATCGGAATTTGGTCGCACGCCGAAAATCAATCCCACCGGTGGACGAGACCATTGGCCGGCATGCTGGACCTGTTATTTCGCTGGAGGCGGGGTGAAGGGTGGCCGCGTGGTTGGCAAGTCCGATGAAATTGGGGGATACCCGGCAGAGCGCCCAGTTAAGCCGAGTGAAGTGGTGGCAACGATCTTCCACAGTTTGGGGCTTGATTTGGAAATGCACTTGCCCGGTCCTCAAGGACGGCCATTCCCGTTGGTGGATTTTGGTACACAACCCATCCGGGAGCTCTTCACATGAACGGTCGTTCACTCAGTGATCCTTTGAGAACCGTCCATTGTCAGCCTGTCCCACCGATTGCAGCGTGCATTCTTTGGGTGTTGGGTTGCTGCCTTGGAAGTGTCTGGGGGGCAGAGTTGGTTCCCGCTCAGTCGGTGGCAGAGCCGACATTCCGGAATCATGTGCAGTCCGTATTTACAAAAGCGGGTTGTAACATGGGGGCCTGTCATGGCGCCGCATCGGGCAAGAATGGATTTTATCTCAGCCTTCGTGGCTACAATGACGATGCGGACTGGCTGGCCATCACGCGAAATGCTGGGGGACGCCGCTTGGATTTGGCGGTACCGGGGAAGAGCCTGCTTCTGTTGAAAGCGACTGGTACCGTGCCGCACAAAGGAGGGAAGCGATTTGAGGTGGGGTCGCCGGAGTACCTAACGCTGGCCAATTGGATTGCCGCGGGCGCACCGGGCCCTAAGGAGACCGATCCACGGCTGGCTCGGTTGGAGGTATTGCCGAGCCATTCCCGATTGCAACCGAGCGCCAAACAGCGGGTACAAGTACGTGCCCATTTCACCGATGGGCGAGTGGAGGATGTCACACGCTGGGTCAAGTACACTAGCGCCAACGATGCTGTGGCAAATGTTGGGGATGACGGTGAGGTCCAGGTGATTGGGTTTGGGGAAGCCGGGATCAGTGCCTGGTATTTGAGTCAGTTGGCGGTGGGATTCGTCACTTCACCGTATACAAATACTCTCGCTGCCGATCGATTTGAGCGGTTGAAGGCCCGGAATTTTGTGGACGCAGGGATTCATTCCAAACTGAAGGAATTGAACCTGCCTCCGTCCCCGAAATGCTCCGATGCCGAATTCATCCGGCGAGCCTTTTTGGATACCTTGGGAGTTTTGCCCGAGTCGAAGGTGGTCCGAAGTTTCCTGGCGGATTCTCGGGCGGAAAAGCGGGATGAATTGATCGAGCAGTTGCTCGCACGACCGGAGTTCGTGGATTACTGGACCTATAAATGGGCGGATCTGCTGCTGGTGAATTCCAAGTCGCTGCGGCCGACGGCCGCGCGTGCCTATCACGCCTGGATCCGACGCCAGGTTGAGGCTAACCGCCCCTGGGATCAGATGGTACGGGACTTGGTGACCGCACAGGGCAGTACGTTTGAGAATGGTGCCGGGAACTTCTTCCTCCTTCACGACGATCCGCGAGTGATGGCGGAGACGACGACTCAAGCCTTCATGGGAATGAGCGTCGGTTGTGCCAAATGCCACAACCATCCGAGCGAGCGTTGGACCAACGATGACTATTTCGGTTTGGCGAACCTCTTTGCCCGCATGCGGATGAAGAATGGGTCCGGTGATGGCGAACGGATCCTGGTGTCGGCGCGTTCTGGAGACGTCATTCAACCGCGGATTGGGCGCCCGCAGAAGCCTCGGCCACTGGAGGGAGACGCCTTGGAGTTCGACGCGGCCAAAGACCGGCGTGAACATTTGGCCGATTGGTTGATCGGCCCGTCCAATCCTTACTTTGCCAAATCGATTGTGAACCGTGTTTGGGCGAATTACTTTGGCGTGGGTTTGGTGGAGCGCGTGGACGATTTGAGAGTGAGCAACCCGTCCAGCAATGAGCCGCTGCTGGCCTCCGCCGCTGACTATTTGCGAGCGCAAAAGTATGACCTCAAAGCTCTGATGCGTGAGATCCTGCGGAGCGAGTCATATCAGCGATCGAGCGAGCCAGCGGAGGGAAATGGAAGCGACACGCGCTTTTATGCGCGTTATTACCCCAGACGGTTGATGGCTGAGGTCATTCTGGACGCCTACTCGCAAGTCACCGGTGTGCCCACGGAATTCAAGCGGGCGACAGGGAATGGGGATTCGTTTCAGTTCACATACCCCAATGGGGTTCGCGCGCTTCAACTCCCCGACTCCCAGATTGCCAGCTATTTCTTAAAGAGCTTCGGCAAGCCCGATCGTATTCAGACGTGTGAATGTGAGCGGACGGCGGAGCCGAGCGTGGCGCAAGTGTTGCACATCGCCAACGGATCCACGCTCAATGAGAAACTGCGCGACGACCAATGCCAGCTCGATCAGCAGCTGAAGGAGGTGCAGTCCGTCGATGCCTTGGTGGATGACGTTTGGATTCGAGCGTTGGCGCGGCATCCAAATGACGTGGAAAAGGCCAAGGTTCGTGCCCTTTTTAATGGCGCCGCCGAGGGCGAACGCCGTGCCGCCTTGGAAGATGTCTATTGGGCGCTTCTGAGCAGCAAGGAATTCCTGTTCAATCATTGATTTAGTCCTGTCGCATGAAGTTCACCTTTTTGAAGTGTCGGTTTCTCCACGGCAACTGGATGGGTTGGTGCATTCTTTTGTTTGGGGTTGGAGCTCAGAGTGTTCAGTCCGCAGAATTCGCGGACATTGAGCCTTTGCTGCAACAGCATTGTGTTGAATGTCATTCGTCCAAGGAGCCCGAAGGTGGTTTAGACCTGGAGAGTTTTGAAGGGGTCAAAAAAGGTGGTGAGTCTGGAGCGGTGCTCGTTGCAGGCCGGTCCGGGGAATCTCTGCTGGTAAAGGCGCTGCAAGGAGAATGGGGCAAAAAGGGCAAAAACCAGTTCATGCCACCCGGAAAGCGCGAGCGATTGAAGCCGGAGCAAGTATCGATTTTCAAGGCCTGGATCGACGCTGGGGCGCCAGGGCCCAAGCCGGGGGCGCTTCGCCGCGAGATTTTGGTCCCGGCGATCCAACCCAAGGGTGTTGTCCGACAAAGCGTGCAGGCTTTGGCCCATGAACCCCGCTCGAAATGGCTGGCTGTGGCACGCGGTTCGACCATTGAGTGGATGGACAGCCAAACTCGACAAGTGGTGCGACGCTCCACAGGAAGTCGGGGCTTGGTCAACGCCCTCGTATTTGCACCGGACGGCCAATCCTTGTACTCGGTTTCGGGTCAGCCCGGGCAATTCGGGGAAATCCGTCGATGGAAAACCTCGGATGGATCGCTCCAGCAGAGTTTGGAGGGGCACCGGGACGCTATATATGCGGTTGCCATTAGTCCGGACGGTCAGAAGCTTGCGACCGGGGGCTACGACTATTTGATCCAGTTTTGGGACTTGAAGGAAAGCAAGGCTGGGCTCGCGTTGACAGCGAACCAGGGCGCGATCACCGCACTGTCGTTTCGTGCAGATGGGAAACTGATCGCGAGTTCCAGCTTTGACCGCACAGCGAAGCTTTTTCATGTGTCCAGCGGTGAGAGGCTCGAAACGTTTGGTGAGGCATTGAAGGAACTGAATAGCGCGGTGTTTACGACGGATGGCACCCGGTTGCTCACGGGCGGCGGTGATAACCGTATCCGAGTTTATGGCATTGGCGCCGAGGGTAAGGAGGGATCCAATGAACTAAAGTCGGCTGTTTTCGCGCATGAGGGCGCCATTCTCCGATTAGTCGTCAGTGCGAACGGGCGCCATCTGGCATCGGCTGGCGATGATCGAGCTGTGAAACTCCACGATATCGGCAGCATGAAGCAGCGCTTTGTATTGGAGCTTCAGCCGGATTGGCCAACAAGTTTGGCGTTTGTTGGGGACGATCAGACGTTGGCGGTCGGCCGCATTGATGGATCGTTGGGCTTCTATCGGGTGTCGGACGGCAAACCAGCCGAACCACCGCGGCCCGATTTGGTCCGCTCGGAGCCGCGGGGCATCCAGCTCGGCGCGACCACACCGCTACGTTTGGTTGGACGTTCCTTGGAGTCTGTGAATGCGATTCTGCTCTACCGGGGAACGGAATTGATGGCGGCCTTGGCACCGGAGCGTCGGGGTGAGGAAGTGTGGGTCACACTCTCACCGCCACGCGAATATCGTCGCGGACCAATGGAGTTGTCGGTGGCTTCTCCCACAGGTGAAAGTGGGCGCATCAAACTGTGGGTCGACGATCTTCCCCAGTTGCAAGCGGTCACAGTCCTTCCCATGTCACCCGCCGCGGTTTGGGGTGTCTTGAAGCAGGGGACGCAGGTGGACGACTACGCCTTGGAGGCGGCTGCTGGACAGACGATCATTTTCGATGTGCAGGCGCGCGAACTCGGCTCCAAAGCCAACTTGAGCTTGGAACTGCTAGATGCCGGGGGACGCACAATCGCCTCCAATGACGACTACGCGGGTCATGAGGATCCATTCCTGGCACATACGTTTGCCACGGCGGGACGCTTCAAACTGCGTGTTGCGGAGCAGACCTGGCAGGGCTCCGCTGAGGACCACTTTTACCGGCTGACCGCCGGCTCTCTTCCAGTCATCACGGGACTCTCTCCACTGGCGCTGCCTCCGAATAGGTCGTCCCGTGTCCAATTTCTCGGTCACAATCTGGCATCGGACGGGGTTCTGGAAGTCACGACCGGTGATGCCGGCGAACTCGGCTTGCCGGAAAGAGTCTCTCAAGTGCGATCGCGGCGGGAGTGGAAGTGGCTTGTCACGGACATTCCGGGAGTGGCAGAGGTGGAACCAAATGATGCTGGGGTTCCGCCCCAGGTCATTCCGATCCCTGGCGCGGTGGACGGTCGATTCAGCTCCGATTCTTCCGGTGGCGACGTCGATGTTTTTTCGTTTGTGGCGCACCAGGGGCAACGGTTCGTGATCGAGGCGATCGCGGCGTCAAGAGGCTCGCCTGCGGATACACGATTGGAAGTTCTGCGACCCGATGGCAAGCCGGTGGAGCGAATGCGGTTTCAGGCCGTGCGCAATTCGGCGATTACTTTCCGGAATGAGACATCCGAGGATACCGGGATTCGGTTTGAGAATTGGGAAGAAATGGAGCTCAACGACCTGATCTATTCCAATGGTGAAGTCATGAAGATTCTTCGAGCGCCGCAAGGCCCGGATTCCGACACGTTGTTGTATTCCGCAGGCGGGAAGCGCCGAGGTTTTTTCGATACGACACCGACTTCTCACCCATTGGACCAACCGGTCTATGTGGTGGAAGCCCTTGCTCCAGGGGCATCGCCTGTGCCTAACGGATTGCCGGTTTTTAGTGTGTCATTCGAAAATGATGACGACTCGGAACGTCGACTGGGAACCGATGCCCGGTTGTATTTTGTTGCTCCGACAGATGGCACCTATTGGATCCGCCTGTCGGATGCGCGTGGATTTGTCGGTCCCAATCTGGTGTATCGTTTGACTGTCCGTCCGCAAGCCCCAGATTTTTCCATTTCCTTGGCAGGAGCAAATCCGACCGTCGCCAAGGGGAGCGGCCAAGGCTTCAGTGTCACTCTGGTTCGTCGCGACGGCTTTGATGGAGCCGTTCGAGTGGATCTGAACCATGTCCCGCGTGGTTGGACGGCGACGACCCCGTTGGTGATTGAGGCGGGACACGAAAATGCGTTTGGCTCCTTGAGCGCTGCGGAGGATTCATCGCAGCCGTCCGAGGCAGATTGGGACGCGGTTACTGTGGTGGCCAGTGCCGAGATCGATGGGCGTCCCATGGCGATGGCCGTCAATAATTTTGGACGCCCGAAGCAGTCGGTAGAGAAGGCCAAGTTGATGTTGACGGTGGAGCCCGTGGGGGAAGGGGCTTCGGGCTCTAAGAAGGCTGAATCCGCAGAAATCGTGATTGTGCCTGGGACGACTGTACGGGCAAAACTTACGGTGGTTCGCAACGGTTTTGATGGTGCGGTCCGGTTTGAAGCCATGAACCTGCCCCACGGAGTGATCGTCGATAATTTGGGATTAAATGGAATCACCCTGCTGCAAGGAGAAACCGAGCGCGAATTGTTCCTGACCTGCGCCCGATGGGTGGCCGACCAGGACCGTTGGTTCCATTTGGAAGAAACGGCTGTCGGCCGTCAGGCCTCTCGTCCGGTGTTGTTGAAAGTCCGCCGAGCCGCGATGCAGGCTAAGGTTCCGTGACACTGGCTCACTTCAGACCTGCGAAAACCAGGAAACCGGCACTGCAAGGCGCCTACGTGCGCGTGTCGAGCCCCGCGTCCACGGGCGCTTTTTCCCATGACGGCTATTCGCTTTCCAGGCGCATTTGGGAAACGCACGCTGTGAACGATTAATTACTGTGATTGCCGCTCAATTTAAAGCCCGTCATTCGGCGTTGGTGGAAGAGATTCGACGCCATGACCACGCCTATTACGTCCAGGCGCGTCCGACTGTTTCAGACCGACACTATGACCAGTTGTATCGCGAACTAATAGACTTGGAGGTGACCCATCCGGAATTAGTGACACCCGATTCGCCGAGCCAACGGGTCGGCGGTGCGCCATTGACGGCGTTTAAGAACGTGCGTCATGCCATCCCGATGATGAGCCTGGACAACACCTATTCTGAGCAAGAAGTCTGGGCCTTTGTGATACGGGTCCAAAAACTTGTGCCCGATGAACCTCTGGAGTGGACCGTGGAACCTAAGGTGGATGGGGTGGCGGTCTCGCTGCGTTACGAGGATGGAGTATTCGTTCAGGGCGCGACGCGTGGCGACGGGACTTTCGGCGATGAAATCACGGCCAACCTTCGAACCATTCGCGGGTTGCCGCTGAGACTTCGAGGTGCATTGGAGGATTCGGTAATTGAACTGCGTGGTGAGGTTTATTTTCCCACCAAAGCGTTTGAAGCGTTCAACGAGGAACGGGAGGCGGCTGGCGAGGAGCGTTTTGCGAATCCACGCAATGCCACGGCCGGTTCTCTCAAACAACTGGATTCGAAGCTGGTGGCACAACGCCCGTTGGCGGTGGTGCTTTATGGAGTTGGAGAGGTTCGACTCCCTAAAGCTGCCGTACCCATGCCGGATCGCCAAGTGGGACTTTTGGATTGGTTGAACGAACTGGGTTGTCCGACCCCGGAAAAGCTTTGGCGATGTTTGTCCGCAGACGAGATCATTGCTGCAATTGAGGAATTGGATCTGCTGAGACGCTCGTTTAACTACGAGACGGACGGAGCGGTTGTGAAGTTAAACGCGATTCGGTTGCGAGACCGGATCGGGGTGACCTCTAAAGCGCCACGGTGGGCGATGGCTTACAAATATGCGCCAGAGCAAGCCGCCACTCGGTTGCGGGACATCACAATTCAAGTGGGACGCACGGGTAAACTGACGCCGGTCGCTGAGTTGGAACCAGTGTTCCTTTCTGGAAGCACCGTCAGCAGGGCGACGCTACATAACGAGGATGAGCTGCGACGAAAAGACATCCGGATTGGCGACACGGTATTGATTGAAAAGGCAGGTGAAGTGATACCTGCGGTAGTTCGAGTGGTGTTGGAAAAGCGGTGCGGGGATGAGCGTGAATTTGTTTTCCCGAAACAGTGTCCAGAATGCGGAACTCCAGTTCAACGCGACCAGACAGCGGATGGCGACGGTGTGGACTGGCGCTGCATGAATCCAGATTGCCCGGCTCAGATTCGGGGGCGCCTAGAGCATTGGTGTCACCGTGGGGCGATGGACATCGAAGGCGGCGGCGAGGCTTTGGTCGTGCAGTTGGTTCGTGCCGGACTCGTCAGGGATGTGTCGGAACTGTACCGATTGCGCCTCGGGGATGTGGCGGCGTTGGAGCGGATGGGTAGTAAGAGTGCACAAAATTTTATGGATGGAGTCGAAGCCAGTCGCAAGCAGGACTTGTGGCGGCTGATATTCGGGTTGGGGATTTTGCATGTCGGGGTGGGTGTCGCGAAGGCGTTGTGTCGGGCATTCCCCAATCTGGACGAAATAGCCAAAGCGGGTGCGGCTCAATTGAAGTCGGTGCCGGACATTGGCGATGTCATTGCGCAGAGCGTGGAAAACTGGTTCGCGGACTCCAAGAACCGCGAGTTGATCGAGCGATTGCGCCAGGCTGGATTGAATTTCGATTCGAGCCTGTATCGGCCCCGAGAGGTTGGCGGAACGTTTGGCGGAAAGACGTTTGTTCTGACGGGTACCTTGCCGACGCTTTCACGCGAAGCGGCAACGGCACGAATCGAAGGACTGGGTGGCAAAGTAAGTTCGAGTGTCAGCAAGAAGACGGACTTCGTTTTGGCCGGGGATGAGGCGGGATCCAAACTGGAGAAAGCTCAGAAGCTCGGTCTTCGAATCATTGATGAGACGGAGTTTTTGAGATTGTGCGAGGCTTCCGCGACGTGACTGCAAGGCTGCATAAAGCTCGCGTACTGTCCGTCATCGCCAACACTCGCGGTCGAGCCACGCAAAACGCGCTCGGCGACGGGTTTAATCAGCGCCAGACCAAACAGGAGTTCTTCGCGATTTAGGTTCATGCAGGCGTGTTCTGGAATTGGGTCGGGTCGAGAATTGACAATAGATAGCATCTATTCCAAAATGCCAGCCGTGAACATTGCGTTGACCAAGCATTTTGAGGAACTGATCGCGCGCCTGGTTGCAAGCGGACGTTACAACAACTCCAGCGAAGTCGTGCGCGCCGGCTTGCGCATCCTGGACGCCGAAGAGAAGTCCGTGGCGGCAGGCTCGTTTCCGCCTGGCTCGCTGCGCCATCTTTACACCAAGACTGTCAATCGCGCCGAGCGCCGCACCGCCAAGGCTTCCACATTGAAGGTCGAGGCCGAATGAAGCAGTGGGATATTTGGACGTGCGACTTCGCCGAAGCTGGGTCGCACCCGGCGATCATCGTCAGTCACCCCGACCGCGTGGCGCGCGCCGCTGGTCAACGTGCTGATAGGCTCCAGCCAGAAGGCGAGCCGTCCGGCGCGCGAAAATGAAGTCATGCTCAACGGTGCGGATGGCCTCGATTGGGAGACGCTGGTGAAGTGCGACCTGATGTATCTAGTGGAGAAGGAAAGGTTGTATCGGCGTCGGGGCAGTGTCGGCACGGTGCGGCGCCGTGCCTTGGTCCAGCGCGTCAATGCTTGTTTCGGGTTCACGCTAGCGTGAGCTATCAGCCTCATCGCGCTCGAATGGAAAGGCGGTAGAGGGCGACCGCCGTGCAAGACGGTTCGCGACTCAAAACGCCGCTCGGAAGTCTGCCAGGTCTTGGAATGCGCCAGACTTCTGGCCCTTTGGAGCGTTGCCAAAGGGACTGTCCCCTTGAGGCAATAGAACACGCATCGATTCCCTTCAGGGGAAGCGGCTGAGTTTGTTGCATATAGTGAAGTTCAACGGCATCGGCGAAGAACGTTGCCGATGTGCGAGGGAGTCCAACGGCTAGAAGGAAAAGAGTCAGACAGTCGCATAGCGTTGGCCATCGTCTCTGCTTGGCGAGCTTCGACGGTCATTTGACGGAATCCATTCACGGATGTGTTTGCATCGAGTGTTGAGTTTGCAGTCGGCTACACTAATCTGCGGCTGTCTCGACGGACTATTTGGCGGCGACCAACTGGGGAGAAGGTCGCCTTCGGCGAGCGTGGTTTAAACGTGATGAAGCAAGTGGCTAAGAAACGGGCTGTGGCGAGCGTGGTGCTTGGTGCTATCGCGGTGGTGTTCGCCTGCGTGCACGGACGCTGGTTGCGATTCTTAGCATTTCCTCTGGCAATTTTCGCCATCTGGCTTGGTGTCAGTGCGCTGGCCGCAGTGGCGCGCTCCCAGTGGTCAGTTCAGCGGCGCAGAATCCCATCGGCGTTTCTCGGCGGCGGCTTCGGAATTCTGGCGATTGTGTTGAGTGTATTCTTCCCCCGCGACAGGATTGCGATTGGAGTGAACCGACAGCCCTCGCGGCAGGACAGGTTTGGCCAGAGCTCGGAATCGATTCCCCGGCGGCTGCGCGCCGAGACTAACGCCACCAATTTTACATCCAATCTGCCGATCATCGTCATCCATTCCGACGGCCGAGATATCGAGTCGGAGAGGCTATCGTTGATGCGAGCACAATTCTTTGACGTCGATGCGGGAAACCACCGCGCCTCTTTGGGGGCAACACCGGCGCACGATGGCGCGGTGACGATCCATGTACGAGGAAGTTCAAGCCAACGCTTGCCGAAGTCTTCCTACACGTTTCACACGGTCGAGAATCGGACGAACCAAATACAAGTGTCGTTGTTGGGCCTGCCTAAAGAAGAGGACTGGGTGCTCTACGCCCCATACGAAGACAAGACGCTGATGCGTGATGTTTTGGCATTTGAGCTGGCGCGTCAGTCCGGTCACTACGCTCCACGGACCCGTTACGTCGAATTGTTCATCACGAGTTCCGCCGGTCGGCTGACGATGCGCGATTACGTCGGTGTCTATGTTTTGATGGAGAAGATTAAGCGCGGATCCGACCGCGTGAACATTGCGAAATTAGACACGCAAGCGAGCTCGGCTCCTGAGATTTCCGGCGGCTATATCGTGAAGAGAGACCATCAGGAACGTGGTGGTGCCCGGTTTTCGACATCCCGTGGTGGGCCATACTTTTTCGTCTATCCAAACTCTCGGAAAGTCACCTCGGCGCAACGGGCGTGGCTCGCTGACTACTTTCGATCATTTGAATCCTCGCTGTACGGTCCAGAGTTCACAAACCCTCGCACTGGTTATGCTGCCTATCTTGACGTGGATTCATTCATTGATGCGCATTGGCTTATCGAAATGAGCAAGAACGTGGATGGCTTCCGCTACAGTGCCTTTATCACGAAGGATCGGGACGGAAGACTGAGGACCGAGCCGCCGTGGGATTGGAATCGTTCGTTCGGAAATGCGAACTACTACGGGGGCTGGCAACCCAATGGTTGGTACTGGCCACTGCTCCGCTCGACTGAGATTTCCTGGTTTCACCGATTGCGGGAGGATCCTGAGTTTGTCCGTCGCTGTAACACCCGTTGGTCCGAACTACGCCGAGGTGCATTCGATCTACCGAAGATTCTCGAAATCGTTGATACTCTTGCCGCCCAACTTGGTGAGGCTCAGGTGCGCAACTTCAAGCGGTGGCCGATTCTTGGTGAGCAGGTTACCTGCAATTATTACGTCGGTGGAAGTTACGAGGAGGAAGTGAAGTGGCTGAAGAACTGGATCGTCGGACGAGTGGCTTGGATTGACCGAGATGTTGCAGTCAACAGCGCGTCTGGACTCAAGACGCAAACTGAAGGGCTGCAAGAGTGAGCGCGGTGGTCCTCCACCGCTTTTGGGGAATTGCGGGGACAAGCGATCACCAAGTGTCCGACCACTCGTAGATGTGCCATTCCCGATCTGAAGTTTGAAGATGACCGTGAACTGAAAAAGACATATTTAAATGGTAATGATTCACCCGTTGAGGAAAACAACAAATCTGGGCAAAAAGATGACTCGATCGAGGCAATCTCGGCGAATGGAACCTATCAACCGCTCGGCAGATGGAATTCTGCCAAGGCGATGTCGGGGATTGCTAAAGGGACTGTCCCCAACAGCTCCGAATAGCTACAAAGGGACCGTCCTCTTAGCTCTAACCCTGCATGTCGATGGAAAGCAAGTCGCCGAGAGTGCGGGCTTTGATGTTTCCTCATGGAATCTCGAGGGCGATGCGGCCTTGCGTCTCGGCAGCGGTATGAGCGGTCCCTTCAATGGTCAGCTTGCCGACCTGCAGATCCACCAGCGCGCTCTTTCCGAGAATGAGATCCAGGCGAGTGCTACATGACAGATGGACAAGTGACGACGTCGATTTCGGTCTTCACGGAGTTGGCGATGACGCCGTGGTCGTGCTTGCTCGCGTTGAAGGAACCACATTGAATCGCCGTTCGCATGAATTTCCCCGAGAGTCCATTGATCCCAGGAACGGAAGGAGCCAGCCGTGCCAAACGCACTGCATGGTTGGTGGTGGTACTTTTGTTTCCCGTGGCGCTACTCAACTATCTGGATCGCCAGATGTTGGCCGCGATGAAGTTCTCGGTAATGGGGGATATTCCAGACATTTCGACCGAGGCCAATTGGGGCCGGATGCTGGGCCAATTCAAGTGGGTTTATGCAGTTTTGAGCCCGGTGGGCGGCTACATCGCCGACCGATTCAGCCGGCGTTATACGATTTGTGGCAGTCTGTTTGTCTGGTCCTTGGTCACGTGGGCAACGAGCCACGTGACCAGCTATTCGGGATTATTGATGACCCGATCCTTGATGGGTGTTAGCGAGGCCTTTTATATTCCTGCGGCATTGGCATTAATATCCGATTATCATTCTGCCAAGACACGATCCAGAGCGGTAGGGATGCACCAGATGGCGATCTACTGTGGGGTGATTGCCGGGGGATTCAGTGGGTACCTGGCAGATACTCCTGCGTTAGGATGGCGAATGGCGTTTACGGCATGCGGACTCGCTGGCGCACTGTATGCGATACCGCTGGTCTTCCTGTTGCGCGATGCACCACGGGCGCTGGATGACGTGACGGTAGTCAAACCATCTGTCGGCTCGGCGTTGAGGGCATTGCTTACCAACGGGTCCTTCCTGTTGCTGGTACTCTATTTCACGCTGCCAGCTTTGGCGGGATGGGTGGTTCGAGATTGGATGCCGGCGATTTTGAAGCAGCAATTTCAAATCGGACAAGGCAAGGCAGGAGTGTCAGCAACTTTGTACTGGCAGCTCGCGGCAATCGTCGGGGCACTTGGTGGCGGTTGGTTGGCAGATCGATGGATGCAACGGTCCGTTCGCGGCCGAATTTTTGTCAGCGCTCTGGGTATGTGTTTGATCATCCCCGCGCTGTTTGGTGTTGGAAATGCCCCAACCCTAGGCATGGCGATTGGATTTTTGGCTTTGTTCGGGCTTGGCTGGGGCTTTTTTGACGGCAACAACATGCCGATTCTTTGTCAGATTGTCCGACCCGAGTTTCGTGCCACAGGTTATGGTCTGATGAACTTGGTGAGCATTAGTTGCGGGGGATTGGCCGATTGGGGTTTTGGGTTGATGCGAGACCGCCAGTTTCCATTGAATATCATCTTCAGCTCATTTGCTGGTGTCGCGATGATTTCAGTGGTCTTGGTCTTGCTCATTCGACCGAGACCAGCGAGCGTTGTTGGGTCGTGATACATGAAGCTCTATAAACTCCGCGGCATTATCGCTGCTACTTTTACACCGTTCCATCGGGACGGTTCTTTCAACCCGGCTCCTATCGAACGGTATGCCGCCTTTCTGAGCGCGAGTGGCGTCAAGGCGGTATTCATCGGAGGAACCACTGGCGAGAGCCATTCAATGAGTTTGGACGAACGTCGCGCGTTGACACGGCGATGGATGGAGGTCACGAAGGGGTCAGAACTGGACGTGATTATCCACGTGGGTTCGAATTGTTTGACGGATGCACGGGACTTGGCGTCGCAGGCCGAGAAAGTCGGAGCGGCCGCGATTAGCGCGGTGTCACCGGCGTACTTCAAGCCGCGCAGTGTGGCGAGTCAGTTGGAATGCTGCGCTCAGATTGCATCCGCGGCTCCGGAGTTGACATTTTTTCATTATGACATTCCCGGGATGACCGGAGTCTCGCTTTCAATGCCAGCGCTGATTCAGCTTGCGCAAGAGCGCATCCCATCCTTTGGAGGCCTCAAGTTTAGCAATCCCGACTTGATGATGTTCCAGCAATGTCTTCGAGCTGGTAATGGGCGAGGCTCGGTGGCTTGGGGATGCGACGAATCCTTGCTGGGGGCGCTGGTCTTGGGGTGTCAAAGTGCGGTGGGCAGCACCTACAATTTCTGTGCACCGATGGCTCAGAGATTATGGCAAACGTTGGAACATGGCGACCTGGCAGCTGCCCGCGAGGATCAGTATCGGATCGTGCGTTGCGTGGAATTGTTGAGTTGTCGCGGTTACTTGGGCAGCGCGAAAGTGTTGATGCAACGTCATGGGATCGATCTGGGACCGATGCGTCTTCCCAATTCGTCCTTGGACGATTCCCAGAGCGCCGAATTGCTTTCGGAGTTTGAAGCGATGGGCTACTTTGATTGGCTCCAGGGCTGATTAGTCTTGGTCTTTGCCCAGGGTAAGGGTTTGGTGTTTATTTGGGGTCCGACGCCCGTTACTATGGGCTGGACCGGTTGTGGGATCCATTTCGATGGAAACACCGTACGAAGAATTCAAACGTCGACTGGCTGCCAACGATTCCCTGATTCGAGGGGCCTCCTTGGAAAATGGCCGACTCATAGCACATGAGCGGACATTGATTTACGGCTCTTCAGCAGAATCTGTGGGTGATTTGGAGTGGAATAGGGTGTAAGTCGATGACTTTTTGGATTGGATTCAGGTTGGTGGGGTAAGCGGCGAACTGGAGGTGCTGGGTGTCCAAGCGCCCGACGGCGCGAGCTTTG
>SXSK01000284.1 GCA_005793375.1 Verrucomicrobiales bacterium
AGACACCCGAGACGATTGAGCAGACCATCCGATTCGCCCAAGAATTGGATGTCTTCAGCATCCAAGTGAGTTTGGCGGCTCCTTATCCGGGCACCGAACTGTATCATCAGGCCAAAATGAACGGTTGGTTTGTGAAAAAGGATAAGACAGACCTGATCGAAGGGGACGGTTTTCAGCAATCCACCCTCGAATATCCGATGGCTTCCAAGGAGGAGATTTTTGAAGCCGTTGAGCGTTTCTATCACAAGTATTATCTCCGGCGTCAGCCGATTCTGAGGATTATTAAGACGATGCTGGAGGATCGGGATATCTTTGTCCGCCGTGTGCGCGAGGGATACGAATTCTTTCGAAGCCTCAAGCAACGCCGTGAGGACCGACATTTAGTGTCCCCCGCCTAGCCGGACTCGCCCAATGAGTCGGGTCGGGTTTTCTGCGGCTTTAGTTTTGGAAACGCACCGGGCCGACCGCCAAGTTCTCGGTGAGGGAATTCACTTTTGGTAAGTGGCTGCTGCGCTGGCAGGCCCCAGTCGGACAGCTGCCCCCGGGCGCAGCTTTTGGACACCTTCTACGATCACCAGTTCACCGGGACTTATGCCACTGAGAATTTCCGCTCTGCCGGCCATGCGTTCGCCGACTTTGACGGGCTTCATAACGGCGTTGGTGGCGGCGTCGATGGCGAAAATGAACGTGGCGTCCGCATTGCTGACGATGGCAGGTTCGGGCACAACGAGGGCTTTGGCGCGGATTTCGAGTGCCAACTCCAGGTTGGCGAACATCCCGCCGCGAAGTAGTCCGCCCGGGTTGGCAATTCGGGCCTTGACGAGTGCGGTGCGCGTAGATTCCTCGAGTTGCGGAGAAACGAAGTAGACCTCTCCTGTGAAGGGTTTATCAGGAAAAGCGGCGACGGTGAATGTGAGGGATTTACCGCTTTGGACCTGACTGAGGTAACGTTCGGGCACCTTGACCTCGACTTTGACGGTATCGATATCCACGACCCAAGTGAGTGTGGTGTTGCGGGAGATGACTTGGCCTGGGCTGACCTCGCGCGCGCCGGCGATGCCACTGAAGGGCGCGTAAACTCGGGTGTCTTTCCATTCACGCACCCGCCGATCTAGTCCAGCTTCGTTGACAGAGAAGACGGCGGAAGCTTGGTCGAATTCCTGCTGGGAGATCAGTCGATCGGAGAAGAGTTGCTTGGTGCGCTCAAAAGAACCGCGGGCGAGTTTCAGATTCGCCTCGGCCTCAGTGACATTGGCTTTGGATTTGTCTTCATCCAACGCGACTAGCAGTTGGCCTTTTTCGACTCGCTGGCCTTCATCAAAACCGATCGTCTGAATGGTGCCGTCGGTTTCCGCTTTCACCTCGACCATTTCATTGGGGGTGATGGTGCCGATCAGAGATACCGATTCCACAATGCGTTCTTCACGGGCGGGTACCGCGACGACCTGCACGGCGGAGGCGCCAGCGGGGGCGCCGCTTGTTTTGGCGGTGCCGACCGGCTTTTTACAAGCCAGCGGGGGCGAGATCAGAATCGCCAGTAGTACCAGACGCCCCAAGTGGAGGCGTGTTCGTGTATCCATGTGTGTAGTCTCGCGAACCATGGCTCATCCACGCGAGCGGATTTTTCAGCGGGGACCTAGGAAACTGTCCCGGGCATCATTCGGTCGCTTGGACTTGGGTGTTTCCGTAACCAAGTTGTTGAGCCAGCATCGTGAGTTGAGTGATGGCTCGATCGTGCGCTTCTTTGAGGATTCCTGCTTCAATGGCGCCGGCGCGGATTCGATCGATGGCGTGTCGACGTGCTTCCGTTTCAAGATTCTTGTCCATGGTTCTCAATAGGCCGGTACTCCGTTCGATGACGTCTGTCCGACGTTCATCCAAATACACATCCGTTATTTGGGCTTTGGGCAATCGAATGACCAGATTGGTTCCCTGGAGTTGGAGGTTCGATGACTGGATCTTCTTTAGGTCAAACCCAGCCTTGGCAACGCCTCGAACAACCAAGATCAGGCGATTTTCCCCAAACCACGTGGCGTCTTCCATCACGATGACCTTTTCGATCACGAATTTGACCGTAACCAATTCGGAGAGACTTTGAATTTGTCTCAAGACGACTGCGGAGTCTTGGAAGCGAGGTGGATTGGAGTGGGTTGACAGGGACTTGCCAACGCGAATTCCGAGGTAAAGACCAACACTGAGCAGCAGACCGACCAGCCCAATGGCACCGCACATGACCACCAAGGCAGTTCGTCGATTCATCGTGGCGCGAGAAGTAGATGAAAAGGGGGTGCAGACTTGGCGAATCGACCCTAAAGCAGCGGTTGGGCGTCGGCGTTTGGATCCTCGCGTCGCCGCCGCTTCAGAGTATATCGATTGGATGCGCTAATCCGATCCCCGGCCTTGAGGGATTGAAGTGGCCCCAAGGTTTCCAATTCCACGTAACCTGCCGGATCCGGATTGGTGTACACCTCCACGCTGCTGTGATTGTCGGGATAAGGATAACCTTGGGGGCGATCTGTCTCCACCAGGCACATGTGATCCCTGCCGACCCACAGCAGCGTGTTGGCATCCGAACCGATCTTGTGGCTGGAGGTGCGGCTCCGGACCATTCTCAAGAGGGATCCGGTGGTGCTGACTTGATTGGTGGGAATTCCCCATTGCGTGTTATATCCCGAGGGGAATCGCGTATCCTTGGGAATCCGAAAATAGACGCCAACCGGATCGCGAAACTGGGAAATGACCCACACGCTCAGATCGACGGGTGGACCTTCGAGCTTTTCGTAGGTGGTCGTGATTCTAAGGACAGGTTCGAAGGGGTCGAGCATGACCCTGCGGATGGCACGAATGCCGAATCGCGGGTCGAGGGGGGTGGTCAACACGATGCTACGGCCCTCGATGTGGGCGTCGCAGGGCAGGGAATCAAACGCGGGTGGAGGTGGCCAATCCCAGTTGCTCTGTGGGGCTGGCCAAGTTTTATCGCCACCAAAACTGCCTGGGGTGGCCCAGGGAAGTGCGAGGGTGGGTTTACCAAGTAACATCGGATTCTCCCAGAACACGGATTCCTCTCCCAGGTAGGCGAATCGCATCACTCGGCCGATTGACGGAACGACGATGACTTCGACATAAGCGTTGCGGAGCACGTAAGACCCAGGCCACCCAGAATAGTTGGTGGTGGTGAGAGTGACTGGGTTTTTGGGGCCCGTGGGCAAGGTGCATCCCGAGCCGAGGCCGAGGAGGGTAACGAACAGCAGGCCACACGTGGTTCGCAGACTCATGCTGGGGTTACATATCACTCCTAGCTTGCTAGGAACACAAAAAGAATAGGCGTGGAACCTCCACGCCTATTCATGAAATACTGGAAGTCGAGACCTGGCTTATTTGGAGACCCGATCAAATGTCTCTTTCAGATCCTTTTTGGAACGTAAGCCTCGAATTTGGTCGACGACCTGCCCACCCTTGAAGAAGAGAAGCATGGGGATTCCACTGACGCCGAATTGCACCGCCAAGCTTTGGTGATCATCGACGTTGAGTTTTCCGACGAGAACCCGGCCATGGTATTCCTCGGCCAATTCGTCGAGAATCGGCGCAATCATTTTGCAAGGCCCGCACCAGGGAGCCCAGAAATCGACCAAGATGGGCTGCGCCGATTTGAGGACGGTGTCGCCGAAGTTGGTTTCCGTGATGGTCAATACTTTGTCGGAGGCCATTAAAATAAGAGGTTGGTGTATCGGTAGATACGATCGACCGGATACTCCGGGCTAAGACTCGAAAAAAGAAGCGTTAGACGAGCGTTGCCAGGCGAACCACGGCGGCAATTCCAACGACAACGGCGGCGATGGCCAGTCCCAAATCGATTGCACTAATCGCTGGAGCGGCTGGACGCGGCGCCGGTGCAGGTTTGGAAGGCGGCGGTGCCGGGGCAGCTGAGACTTTGGGGGCAGCTGGTGCAGCAGCTGGAGCGCTTCCGCCGGGCGTCGCAGGGGGCGGCGCGGGAATTGCCATGGTCTGCTTGGCAGCCGGCGCTCCTGCGGCAGGGATCTTGATGGCAGGACCTCCGGTGGGCTTGGGGGGTAAGCTGATACGGACGGTTTGCTTTTTCTGTGCTTCAGCAGGCTTTGGAGGTTCGCCGCCGGGTGCAGGAGGAACAGGTGTGCTTTCTGACATAAAATCTATTGGCGCCAAGCTATGTGTGCCTCCGACCAGGTGTCAACTCCCAGGGTGGATCGGAAGCAAAAATCCGGCGTGAAAACGCCGGTTTGCGATTTGTGAGGGATTGTCAGTGGGGACTAATCATGAAACAGCATCGCCACGGGTTAGTAGCGATCGCCACTTTCCTCCCGTCGACCACCCCGGCCGCCGCGATCCCGGTCTCCACGCCATCCGCCGCCACCACCTCCGCCGCGGGATCCACCGCCACTGCCACCGCCACCACCTCCGCGGGGTCCACCATCGCCGCTGGGCGGGCGTTCTTCACGAGGACGAGCGATATTCACGGTGAGGGCGCGTCCCTGGAACTCTTTTCCATGGAACATTTCGACAGCTTTAATGGCTTCAGCACCCGACGACAGTTCGATGAAGGCAAATCCACGTGATTTGCCGGTGAATTTATCGAGCATGACATTGACGCCTACCACGACTCCGGCCTGCGAGAAATAATCTTGCAGGTCCTGCTCCATGGTTTGGTACGAGAGATTGCCTATAAAAAGGCGGGACTCGTTTTCAGACATAACTGCGGTGCGGCTTTATGCCCGCTAACCTTCACAGCTACAGGAAGTCACTGCCCACGCAGGACTTCTGCAGGCACACCTTCAAGCCTTGTGAAAAGGCGTCGGCACGCCGAACCGTCATCGTGACACCGATGCTGCAATTTTATGCGAGCGGGCGGAGGGAACACCATCGCGCGTAATTCGTCAACCGAGGATTGCAAGTAAATCGATCACAAACTTGAAAAGCTCGACGGGTTGAAAGTTGGGCTCTTGGGTGGATTTTGCTTTTTCCTGGGGGATCCCTGCCGCAGAAAGATTCCATGCACTGGCGAACGTTATGGGCGGTGGTGTGGTGGAGCGGGCTGCGATTGCTGGCGGCGGATTGGCCGCAGTTTCTGGGACCGACGGCTAACGGTGTTTCTACTGAGACCGGGTTAATTGACCGCTTGCCAACGAATGGTCCCACTCGGATCTGGGCGCGCACGATTGGCACCGGCTATTCAGCGCCGTCGATTCGGGACGGTCGGCTCGTGCTGTTTCATCGGGAAAGCGATCAGGAAATTGTGGAATGCCTCGGTGCGGCAACGGGCAAAACCCTTTGGAAGCACCAGGATCCATCTAGTTTTCGGGATCCATACGGTTACAATAACGGGCCCCGCTGCTCCCCGTTGCTCACGGACGAGTACTGTTACACGTTTGGAGCTGAGGGGCGACTGCTCTGTTTGAATATCAAGGATGGCAGTGTGGTATGGCGGCGTGAGACGTCGAGGGAGTTCGAGGTGCCGGAGGCTTTCTTTGGGGTTGGTAGCACGCCGATCCTCGAGGGGGGAAGGTTGATCGTGGCGCTCGGGGGCCAACCGAATTCCGGGGTGGTTGCCTTTGATCCGAAAACGGGCAAGACACTTTGGCAAAGCGTTGGCAACTCCTGTTGGGCCGGGGTCGTGGCCATTGGTTGGCGCGGCGAACCGCCATATCGCTGGACGGGCGTGGAAAAAAGTGCCAGTTACGCGTCTCCCATCGCCGCCATGATCCATGGCAAACGCCACTTATTCTGCCTCATGCGTCAGGGGCTTGTTTCTCTGGATCCGACGAATGGAGCGGTGAATTTCGTCCGCTGGTTTCAATCTCAAGCGAACGATTCCGTGAACGCGATGACGCCGTTGGTGGTGGTGGACCAAGTTTTGATCTCGGCTGCCTACTATCGGGTGGGCTCTGTGCTTCTTCGCATAACGCCGGGCGGCGAAGGCTTTGATGAGGTTTGGCGCCATCCGAGAAGCCCGTTCGAGCGGAATCTATCAACCGGCACCTTTGAGATGCCGACGCTGGAAATGCATTGGTCTCAACCGATTCTCGTGCAAGGTATGCTGTACGGCTTTAGTGGTCGGAATGAGCCGGACGCTAGTTTGCGGTGCGTCGAATTGGGGAGCGGCAAACTCCGGTGGGAGCGTAGTGAACGCTGGTCGCACCCGGCGCCGGGGAGCGAGGCGCAGCCTAAGGTTTTTGGGCGTGGCGCGATGATTTTCGCGGACGGACGACTGATTGCGCTGGGCGAGGGGGGGATGCTTGGATTGTTCAAGCCCAGTCCGGATCGCTGTGAAGAATTGGGACGTTGGCAAGTGCCGGAGATGCACTATCCTTGTTGGGCGGGGCCGGTTCTCAGCGATCAACGGTTGTATTTGAGAAGTGAGAATCAGCTGATTTGCCTGGAATTCGCGGCAAAAAGGCTCTGAAGAACTGAAGAACCAGCGTGTGATTAGGAACCCTGGTTTCGCTTCTTCTCAGAATTAACAGAGATTGTGTTGTTGGGGTGAGAGGCAAGTTTCCCGCAAACATCTATTGCACCTGTGGCCGGTCGTGTTAAAGGCTGCGCGGATTTCGCCGGTACCCCCGGCGTAACCAGGCGATAATGTCCGATTTTTGCTAGAAAAGAATCGATGAGTACACAAAACGGAACTGTGGACGTAACACTGAATAGTACCCAAGCGCGTTGGGGCGGCCTGCCGCCTAAGCAAGGGTTGTATGATCCCCGCTTCGAGCACGATGCCTGTGGCGTCGGCTTCGTGGCCCATTTGAAGGGTCGTAAATCCCATGAAATTATCAGTCAGGGATTGCAGATTCTGCGCAATCTGGACCACCGCGGCGCTTGCGGCTGTGAGCCAAATACGGGTGATGGCGCCGGTATCTTGAGCCAACTGCCTCACAAGTTTTTTCAGAAGGTCGCTCGCGAGAACGGCTTCGAGCTCCCGGTTGTCGGGAAATACGGAGTCGCGATGGTATACGTCGCCAAGGACGCCGAGGCTCGAGAGTCCTGTGAGCGCACGTTTGAACGAGTGGTTCGCGAAGAAGGGCAGACGATTCTTGGATGGCGCACGGTTCCGACGAATAATGCCTCACTGGGTCCGACCGCCATTGCGACCGAGCCCTGCGTTCGGCAGTGCTTTATTGGGCGTAATACCCGCAAGTGTCGGGATGAGCTGTCTTTTGAACGGAAGTTGTATGTCATCCGCAAGCGCGCTTGGTTAGAGATTCGGAATTCGGGAATCGGTGGTTGGGAGCAATGGTACATGCCC
>SXSK01000285.1 GCA_005793375.1 Verrucomicrobiales bacterium
AGCTCGCGCCGTCGGGCGCTTGGACACCCAGCACCTCCAGTTCGCCGCTTACCCCACCAACCTGAATCCAATCCCAAAAGTCATCGACTTACACCCTATTCCACTCCAAATCACCCACAGATTCTGCTGAAGAGCCGAAAATGGAACGATTTGAACTCGGTGCTAACCATGTGGGAAACCCATCCGCTATGCCGTGTGGTCGGGGTCGAGCTTCTACGCGTATCGATCCAACGCGCGGTCGCCGTCGAATGGCAAGCTACGGCTGTCAAGCGGTACCAAGTGCCATGGGCCGGTGACCTCACTGGCCACCAATGGGTCGATTTCGGTTCGGTTGTCACGGGAGACGGAACATTGACGACTATGTTCGATGTGGCCGGAACCAGCGCGCGGTGCTACCGGGTCAAGGAACTGTGAGTATGTGTCGGTAGGCCCGGAGTGGGCATACGTTCGAGTGATGAGGGCTGCCTTTTTCCGCCGGCGCACCCCCCTAACGCGTACCCAGGGGGAGGGAAAAACGGGCCAAGGGCTTTTGCTTTTGGGACCCATCTCTTGAAACTTGGGTCATGGAATCGGCAACCTCTGAATTGAGGCCCGGAAGATTCCTCGTTTTGGCGTGCACCTGGACGAAGTGTGATACCTAATTGTCTTGTCATCAGTCGGACCACGAGCTCCGTTTACTGTTATTTGTTGAGCGAAGAATGTAATCGAATCCCAGTACAGCTATTAACGACTTCTGAAAACATGTGTCCGGTGGCCATTAAGAATATCGACCTCTCCTACTCCCTCTAGGTATTGCACGATGAATTGATAAGCCATTGCTTTGACGCTCCGCGAAGATGCAATTCGCGAGCATCAGCACACCGTACACCCTTCTCATGAGCATACCGTGAAAAACATCAGCGACTGGACAACAAAATCATTCGAGTGGAATTCAACCCGCTTCCAGAAAGTGGCCCAATAAAGTGTCGGTCAAGACTGGGTGGCCAGCTCCACGACTACTATCGCGGAGCCTCTTGAAATCAACCTCGTTCGAGTTTTCGGACAGTACGGGCTAACGTCCTGGCGTTCGCCTGAGGCGTGCGAAGCGCGCGGTCAGGTGCAACGCCTTGTAGGCCGCTGCACCTTCTTTATCCCGGCACTAGCGCCAGGCACGCCCCCACCGGATCCTGAACAACCGCATAGGCGTACTCCCCATCGGTCCCCCGTATCGCCTTGATGATCTTACCCCCTCCCTCTGTACGCGACGGAGACTTTCGGCGAGGTCACCAACAGGAAGATAGATCATCCAGCCACGCGGCAAACCCAGGTTCATGCCGCGCGCATGACAGACTCCGGCCGCCGGATTTCCATCAGCCCCCAACATGTTGTAGTCGGCGTAACGCTCGCTTGCGTCCTCCATCTCGACATCCTGCACCGACCAGTCAACGACCTGTCGATAGAAGTCGCGGGTTGCCGAGGCGTCGGAGACCGTCAAGTCGAGCCAGGAGATACAACCCACGCTCTCGGCTTCGCGCGATGCTACGTCCCCAGTCGGTGGGATCGCCTCCGCAGAAGCGACCGGGATAAGTCCGAACGCTGCCCCATTCAGATCGAGCAGCACCGCCCACTGGCTCGTTCCATCGTCGCACTTGGCATGCATAAGTTCACTCCCGCCCAGCTCGAGTGCCCGCTCCACACTGGCTGCAACATTGGCGACCTGAATGTGTGGCATCCATTGGAGCGGAAGGTCAGCATGCTCCGCGCTGCGTGCGCCCAGGCCGATGATCGGCATGCCACGGTTGTTCATCAGATCCTCGCGCCAGAGCGGATTCTCGCCCGTGCAGAGCACAAGTGAGTAGAAGCGCATTTCACGCTCGTGTTCGGGAACGGCAATGTCAGCGCTTAGGACTCCGCCGACGCGTGGGATGAAAGGGACTTTCACGGTATCAACCTGATTGGCATGATGTTGGTTGGTCGGTGAAATATTGATCAACGGCGACGCCTCGCAGTCAACGGTAAACACATCGGCAGAATTGGTCTGTCGGAATTGGCGAGCATCGTCACACCGGACACCCTTCTCATAATCACCCGAACGAAATTCAAGCCTTTTCCAGAAAGTGGGCCAATCATGTGCCGGTCAAGGCTGGGTGGCCAGCTCAGCGACTACTATCGCGAAGCCCCGTGATATTAACCTCGTTCGAGTTTTCGGACAGTACGGCCCCTAGGGAAGCGGAGATGGTCTAGCGGGCGGCCAAAATCGACTGGAACGGGAACCGGGGCATCTCGCTTGGTTTCGGATGGTCACCGGCGTGTTCGAAGTCGTGGCGCCAAACAATCCGACCGGCCTGAGCCCACATTAAACCTGGCAACTGCCGCACGTTGCCTTGTGGTAACCCGGGCCGATATCCTCGGGACCAAGTTTTCATTCCGCTTCGCCACACCGCTGGGGAAAACGCCTGCGCCAAGGATGTTTTGGGAACACCAAAGCCTTCATAAAACTTGAGGGGTTGATCCGCAATGGCGCGCGCGGAGGCCCAGTGTTCGCCGAAGAATCCGCGACCCTCCGGCACGGTGCCTTGATAGAAAAAAAGGATGCGCTCCCGTTCGCCATCGGTAGCAGAGTGGTTGCGGAGGTCGGCCACCATTTCGCGGCAAAACATGCAACCAAAATGGCGGAGGAACACCAGCAGGGTTCCCTCCGAATCGAGGTTGCCCTGGAGGGTATCGGCTTTGAGATTAATGCCGAACACCGAAGCTTTCAGGAGCGCCGATGGAATTGCCGAGGAGGTCTTCTGAGATAGATCGAGATTGTTCATGGATGCTGAGGTTTCGGTGCTATGGGGATTGGGTCTTTTGGTTAAAAACAAATCACTATGGTGTCGGCAATCGCCGATGGCTCGGTGCAATGGCGAGGCAGTCGCCGCCGCTCGTGTTCGTTGGCCTCAGAGTCCAAAGTGCGGGGCCGCTATGGCTCTGGGATTGGGCACGAAGATTTTGTCCGTTCCTTAATTGGACACTCATATCTCAAGCGGAAGGGGGAAAGACCCAGAGCGCGGGCCGGCCTACGTTGCAATGGACTGTTCGGCCGAGCAGCGTAAACGTCGCCCAGGAGTAGTAGAGATTACTCCGAGCGAGATTGCCAGGGACGAAACCGGGGAATGGTTGTCCTAGTTCAAGGTGTCGGAGACGCACCTCGGCGGATGGGACAGGGTAGAAGATCGCCTGCAGTGCAGCATTAGGGCTGCCATCCTCGCCGACGAGCTCACGGAAGTGAGTGATCCAGTCGTGAGGGTCGATTCCGGTATCGGCGGCGGCCCGGTCGGCGGCGAAGACTGCTTTACGGCTCAATGCCGGCAGCGAGAGCAGGCTGACGAAAGTCCAGAGAGTCATCCAGCACGCGTGGCCCAGCAGGGCCTCAGCGGGCGGGCGGGCGGCGAGGTCGAAAGCAAGCGTGCCGAAGAAAGCACCCAACAAATTCCAGATAAGGCTCAGCACGAAGGAAGCCACAGGAAGCACGTTCGCGATCTGCCATCGACGCCGAATCCATTCGGCGTCGAGTTCCTGCTTCGACAACCTAACCATCCATTTGGCGGGCAGCAGAATTTTCGCGTGACTACCGAGGCCAGCGATCCCGCCGGTGAAGGCCGGATCGTCCACCGCGGCGGTCAGAATTTTTTCACCACTTCGGACGAACTCATTTATCGAGACGCCGCCCATGGCGCGCAAGAGATGTTGCCGGCCTAGGGCCAGTGCCGCCGTTGAGAGGATGATGCCGGCGCTGAAACCGCCTGAGAAACGAAGACTGACCAACCCCACCATTCCGATAATGATGAGCGTGAGGGTGTGGTAAAAAACACCGGGCGACCAGCGTTGCAGGAAAACCATCACTGTCGGACGCGGCTCAGGCATCAACCTCATTCCACCCATGATATCGAATACAGCCTGGACCACGACCACCGCCACCATGATCAGACCAAGGTCGCAAATTGCGAGGACGTGGCTGTCATCACATGCGAGCCAAAAGAGGCCCAAGGCAGCCATGAGGACCCAGAAACCGACGTTGAGGATGCCGAGCCACAGGCGACGAAGGGCCAGGCGCAACTGTTCGGGTGTCATCGGGTTGACACCTTGATCCAACGGATATCCAGTCGGAATGGCCCAGCCTGTTTATCCGAGATGAGAACACCCACTGACGTAATTTTGTCAGGATGCAGCGGTGGCACCTCGGTCACGGTGCGTCCTCGAAACGTTGGGACAAAGTCGTTGAATGCCAGGTGGTGTTCTTCCCACTCTCCGCGCTTTGTTGTGAACTCGGCCTGATGATTGGGCGCGTTGAAATTCGACTCCGAGCGCGCGGTCAACTTGTAACGCCGTCCATCTCCACGCACGCAGATGACGAAAGCGCCGCCGACCTTGAGACGTTCTCGCAGGGGCGCAGAGCGAACGGACGCGAAACCGCCGTTGTTCTGCAACGAAACTATCCCGTTGAAAACTGTGCACTCATTATCGACATGTTTGAACTGACTGGTGGATACGCCTCCCATGACGTCGTCGTTCACGACCTGCCAAACGGTGGCATTCGATTCGTTTTGGAAGTCGAACAACATTTGTTCGGAGGCCGCGTCAGCAGTCACCATGATGGCGAGGTGTAGCCACGTCAGCGAGGCCAGGTGACTAAGAGAGGCCGCAAAGCGACTGTTCATTTGGGCTGGGAATCTTCAGGGGCTTAATCGCTGAAAGGCGAAATTCAGGACCGCGGCAACGCTTCTGCCGACGTTGCAGGGTAGAGTTCAGGTGAGTGTTGAGGCGTTTCTCGGGAGTCGTGGACATGAGCTTTCAGATGGTGATGCACGTCATAGATGAGAGCCTGCGATGACGTTTTTCTCGCCCAATTTGACCAGTCCCGTCGCCGTTGTGTTGTGAAATTGGATTGGCTCAACGGCGAAATGACAGCAGAGACCCAAGCGGATGGAGTGGAAAGGATTTGCCCTCATGGCAGCAGAGCTAATTTTCTCATGAGGAGCGCTTTCATGGAGTGGTGCCATTTCGGGCCTGGACCGAACTAAGACCTCCATCCACTGCGAGTACTTGGCCAGTAACCCAGGATTGTTGAGGGTCGAGAAACCAGCGGATGGCGCTGGCAACGTCATCGGGTTCGCCGATGCGCCCCAACGGATGAAGGGCTGCAGACGCTCTCACCACGGACTCACTCTTCGTCAGCGAAGCCGTCAACGGCGTGCGCGTGAGACCAGGCGCAACACAGTTCACTCGGATGTTGTAGCGGGCGTAGGTCGCCGCAGCGGACAGCGCGATGCCAACCACGCCTGCCTTGGCCGCGGCGATGGCTTCGTGGTTAATCATGCCTCGCTGGGCTACAGCTGATGTCAGCATGACGATAGATCCGCCTCCGCTCCGCATCATACGATTTGTTGCCGACCGAATTATGTAAAATGAGGAGTTTAAATTTAATGCGAGCACGGAAGACCATTCGTCGTCGGTGGTGCTGTGAGCTGGCTTTATCAAAATTGAACCGACACAATTCACCACACCTTCCAGGCGCCCGTGCTGTTCAAAGACTCTAGCGACGCACGTTTCTACCGACGCTGAATCGGTGGCCTCAACGGGGCAGGCATCCGCTTTCAACTCCAATGCTAAGGCATCCAGCCGGTTACTTCCGCGTGCCGCGAGGATCAACCCATAGCCGAGACCATGGAGTTGACGGGCCAGCGATGAACCGATTCCACCGGTCGCTCCAAAGATGAGTACGTTGGGCGTCAAATTGGATTGGCTCATGGGACACTGCCCATGGGCATCGGCTTGATCAGGCCATGGCCTCGCAACGAAGAGGCCTCTCGTGGCTTGTTGAGAACTGGTTCCGGTTCCTTAGCGAGCGCGGTCAACTGTTTTGCTAAGTCAGATGCCTGTTTCACGCCGATGAAAACGATTCCTGTAATGACGATGCCAAAACAGAATATTGGTAGGATGTAGATTCCCATGTTAGTTTGCCTTTTTGTTGATGGATAAACTCGACAATAGCACCAAGCGCACGCCTACCCAGAGTGCGAGTATGCTCGGAACCCACAGGCCAACGTACGCTCCGTAGTCATGGTCGACGAGGAACCAAAGCCCGACACTGGCGAGAAAGCTCGCGAAGGCGGCGATCAGAAATGTGTAATCAACTTTTTGAAACATCGTTGGATGGGTATGACTTTCGAACTAGTGATTGAATGAAATGAAGAGGCGGAGAGGTAGATGCCCTCCGCCCTGACGCTGGCAGCAACGGTTATTTCGGAAGAACGACCGTGTCGATGACGTGAATGATACCATTGCTGGCTCCCACGTCGGTCTTCACGACCTTGGCATTGTCAACGGTGACGGAGCCGTCCGTTACTTGAACCTCGAGCGACTGACCATTCACAGTTTTTGCCTTCATCGTCTTGACGTCTGCGGCCATGACTTTGCCAGCCAGGACGTGGTAAGTAAGGATGGCGACGAGCTTCTCTTTGTTCTCCGGCTTTAGCAGGTTTTCCACGGTACCCTTAGGGAGCTTGGCGAACGCCTCGTCAGTCGGCGCGAAGACCGTGAACGGACCCGTGCCCTGCAGCGTCTCGACCAACCCGGCAGCTTTGACGGCCGCGACCAAGGTGTTGAAGTTTCCATTGTGGGAGGCAACGGCCACGATGTCTTTACTGATGGCCTTGGTGTCAGCATGTGCGATTTCTAAGTTGTTGGACGTGGCTACCATTGTCGTGAGGGCGAGGATAGGAATGAGTTTCATGGTTTGAATAGAATTGTCTAATTTTTGTCGAGTGATAATTTTTCTCAGCGATACACTGTTCTTCAGTTTGGCTACAAAAGCATATATGACGAATTTTGTGGTGATCATTAAGTGTTTAACCTGAGGGCTTCTTAATCAATGGATGCTCTTGAAGAGCTCACTTGTTGAAATATTGTCTAACTTGGATTGGTGTGTCAATTATTTGTCTCAAATAATTAATTAAAAACTCTATCATGCACTATTATGGCTTTATAAAATATTCATAACTAATTGATGTAGTGTGTATTAAGTGATGCTATCCATTTTTCGGAAACATGCCGAGAGTGTCTAATAATTGTCTATTTGGCATGCCGACCGTTTCCAAGCGATCAGGGCCGTTGATCGGCGCTTTGGGCTGAGCGGGCCTATCGGCCGGAGCTGAGGGGAAGCAATATCCAATCAACATCAACATTTAGTTTAGTGAAACCAAAACGACATTATGCTGTCGTACGGGTGGGCGTTGGTTTTGGCGCGCAGGCATCAAACAACCGTGGGCCCGGCGCTCCATCCTCTGGCTGCTGTGTCCGGCGGACGGGAAAAAACCTCTCTTGCCCAGTCCCTGGATGACGTCGAGTATTTTGAGTGCGAACTCCCGCCTGTCTTTCTCTCTCTGGAATTGCCGGAACGCGATTTCCAGGAGTGGATGGATGCCTACTGGGCCAAGGATATCCAGAAACTCTTCCGCCGGGAGCGTCCTTTCAGTACAACCAACGTAGTCCGAAACAAAACAGGCCGCAGATCAGAACGCCGCTCGATAGGGCGATTGCACCTAGTCGGCGCTTTTCTGGAAGTTCGTACCACATAACGAGGCTGCTGAGGACCATGAGAATCAGGCCAACCGCTATGGCATCCATCGCAAAAGTCCAAACGGAAGTGAGAATCCAGTCGCGGTGATTTCTCGTGTCATTCGCTCGGACGCCGGTGAATGAGTGGAGCAGGCGCATGACTCCCCAGGCATTTAGGTCGATGCTCTTAACCCTTGACCGTTTTTGATTGAGGTCTGTTTTGATTTCGAAAATACGACCGGGCCGAGTCACCCTAAAGTTCAGTTGGCTGCCGTTGTTTCGCGCCGCCGTCCATTCGATCTCGCCGTGGAGGTCCAGTTGCCGCATGAGGTCGCCCGCCTGCGCCAGATCGCCCCCACCCACCGGCGCGGTAATTGGACGTTCGTAAGTCGTCTCCTTCCGGTTGGGCCAGAACTCGGCGAATTTCCACCCTGAATTGTTCAACAGCAGTCCACTAAAGGCAAAGAGCCAGACAAAGAACAAAAAATAGAGGCCAAGGTAATAGTGCAGCTTGCGATTCCAGATTCTGCAACTGTCCGCCAGCCGTTGGCCATGCTTCTTCGTCTCGATGTTCATGGGTTCAACGCCAGAGGAGATAGGTTATTCCCAGAAAGGATAAAGCCCCCACTGAAAGGAGACCGATGCCGACCCGCCGCTCGGCACGCAGCGCATACCATAAATACAATCCACTCACAGTGATGAACAGAGTTACGTAAACCGTTGCGTCCGCGAGCCACGACCAGAGGCGCATGTAAAACCAGTTCTTGCGGATGTCGGCCAGGTGCTGTCCCGGCGACATGTGAAGCACCATGAGAGCGTCAGCCAAACCGGTCGTTCGCTGTACAATTGATCCCTCTCGCTTCATCAAATCGAGAGTGACCGTAGTCTCTCGGCCGGGAACAGTGACCGGAATCACGAGTTGGTGCACCTTTGGAAGGTACTTAACCCAGCCCACTTCACCTTGAACACCCAGCTGATTCAACACCGGCTTGAGTTTGTCGATGCGGTACCGTCCGGATAACTTTTCCAGATCAGCAGGCAGAAGCAACTCTGAGACAAGACGACCGGGGCTGGGATTGTCTATCCCTGTTGTTCCGCGTCACTCAGAATGGGGATTAGATTATCTTGATAAATTGGGAAAGTGGACGTGCTGAATCTCACGTTCGTTTGGGAGTGGAGGAGGGATTTTGGAATTGTCAGTCCAGTGAAGCGCGGAAGCGCTGGATTTTTTCAAGAGCCTGTTGGCGGGAGGATTCAATCTGGTCGGGAGTGAGAGTCGATTTGGGCGTGGGTGAAATGGGGTGTGGCGGAGTTCGAGTTTGGGAATGAAGGCGGATGCGGCTGACGGCGAGGTCTTCTTCGAATCGGTCGAGTTGCAAGAGGTTTGAGAGTTTGAGTGCACCCACTTTGCGGCGGGTGGCGCGGATCTCCTTTTGCAGATAGGTGATGACACGACGGAGGTCGTCCAACGTAAACCCATGGGCCAAGAGCTGAGCCCACTGCCTGTGTCGTTCCAGGTGCAAGGCAAGTCTCTGGCCGGTCAATTGCTCATAGAGCGCATGGGCCTGGCGGATTGAATTTTCGTTCCAGTCGGTTGTGGTCATGGGTCAGCTCCGCAGAGAGTTTTCACGGGCGACCCACGGCATGGTATCCATGGCGGCCTGAACATCAGAGGGTTGGATTTGGCGCCGTTTATCGAGTGCGGCCGCTTCCATGGAGCGTTGAAGGAGGGCGTTGAGAGTGCGAGGGCGGCCATGGGCGCTTTGCAACAGGAGGCCCTGGGCAGCGGGTTCCAGGGGTGAGGCGTTGATACCGACTTCGGCGAGGCGTTCGCGCAGGTAGGTATCCAGGGCTTCGATTGGCCAGTGGTTGAGGACCAGACTGAAACTCAATCGGGAGAGCAACCCTCGATTGATGCCCAATTCCAAGCGTGGGAGGAGTTCCTCATCGCCAACCAAGATCAACGAGAAGGGCATCTGAGTGTCGTCGCGGGTGGTGGTCAGGAGTCGGAGTTCCTCCAAGGCGGCGGCATTGAGATCTTGGGCTTCCTCAATGATGACGAGGGGCCAGGCGGACCACTCTTTCCAGAGAGCTTGGAGAGCCAGGACGTTGTCGCCGCGACGGAAACAGGGTTTTTGTCCTGCCAAAGACAGAAGGTTGCGCAACAGATCGTTGCCCATGAGAGAACTGTGGCTGTTGCGCAGAACGCGGAACTGTTTGGAGGAGAGTTCCTGGGTCCAGCGGTGGATCAAAAAGCTTTTGCCCACGCCGTGGGGGCCGTGGACCAGGCCACTGGAACGGACGGCGGCGAGTTGGTGGAGGCGGCGGAGTGCGTTCTCCCATGGGGCGTGGGGAACGGTGACGGTGCTGTCGGAGAAGCCCGGCCAGCGCGAGGCGCCCCAGAGGGTTTTAAGTTGGAGATCCAAGTCGGAGTTATTCGGACTCATAGGAGGGAGCATTGAGAGTTGAGTTGAGGGTTGCAGCGATGCGCCAGGCCGATGAAGCGGTCGTTGAGCCACACTTCGACACGACGGAATCCGACCGGATCAAAGTGAACGGTGATGAACTGGCCGCGCAGGTGGGTGGCCACTTCCCAGACCGATGCCCCCAGGGAAATGGTGGAGTTTTTGCGAACCCGGCGGGTCAGTCGCATCAAGAAGAGTCGTTCGACATCGACGCCCGCGGCGAGAGTGCGAATGGAGGAGCCGAGCTGAGCAAAACTCTCGGCGGGGGTTTTGCCCTCAAGGCCGTCGTGCTGGGTTTGGTGATAGGAGGCTTCGATCCAAGTCCAGTATCGGCGATTGAGTTCATCGAGAGTGTGGACGGGTTGAAAAAGAAGTGTTGGCAGGAACTGGGTTTGAGTTCGGAGAAAATACCGTTCAATTTTACCCTTCGACCAGGCGTGGTAGGGCTTGGTGTGAATGAGTCGTATGCCCAAGTTGGCGCAAACGGTGCGCAAGTGTTGGCTGCGAAAAGCAGCGCCATTGTCGGTGTACAGTTTATCGAGCAACCCGCGTGTCAGCACGGCTTGGCGGAGGCAATCCAGGAAGTACTCGAGTCGTTCGCGTGGATAGAACTGGGCGTGGACGCAGAGGCGGGAGCAATCGTCCAGAAGGGCGAAGAGGAAGGTGCGCTGGGATTTGCCGTCGGGGAGTTTGATGGTCGGACCGTGCATGCAATCGCTCATCCACAGCAGGTTGGCCAGCGGGAACGCGAACGCCTTGGTGGGGCCGTGGATGAGGCCGGAACCTGCCCTCAGACTGCGCCGATCCAGGCCGGCTTCGCACAGGCGTCGATGCAGGGTGCTAAAGCTGAAGGAGCCGTGCTGGAGGAGTCCTCGGCGCAACAACTCCTCAACGAGGGCTTTGAGGGTGAGAATGGGATGTTGACGGCGGATTTGGAGCAGCGCTTCGAGGGCTTGAGGGTCAATGGAGCGATGCTTGCCACGATCGCGACGGGGTTGGTTATGCAAGGCAGCGAACTGACCATCGCGATGGCGATAAAACCAAGTTTCGATCGTGGAGGCGGAATAGAATCGACCCTCCCAAGCGTGTTGGGCAGCTAATTGAAGGGCTTGAGAGAACGTCAGACCGTTCTCGCAAGCCTGTTGGACCGATTGGACGGCCGCAAAGCGAGCCAGAGCCTGACATTGACGCGGATCCTCGTCCGCGGGAGCTGATGATTTTGTCATTGCGGGTAGGTTACCCGCGGTTCACTCGGAGCGAAGAAGTAGGTTGTGTGGGAAAATCGAGTTATGCGATTATCCGCCGGTCGTCCCAGCCGAACGTGGCTTGTCAAAACCGCAGGGCTGATGACATCGGTAGCGCCCGAAGAGCGTGATCCGAAATGTAGAAACCAACTGGCGTGCGGCGCTTTGCAGAGTGCCGCACGCCTTTTGGATCCAAGGCCAGGGTGGTCGACTTGGTTCCGGGGGCGGCACACCCAAGCCTGTGTTCAGGGAACGGATCAGCGTCGGCCCAAAAGAATCGATCCCCTTTTGATACGAGCGAAGGATGGGCTTCCATTGGGAAATCTCGGAATCCCCCGGTTCATCGAGTTGGCTGTCCAGGTAGCGCTGAGTCGTGAACACGTTGACTTGCCGATAACTCAAAGCCCAATCGGGCAAGCAACTCAGGGTGCGGCCACACTTGCGGCAGAGGAAACGGGCCACCGTGATCCGAATCAATTTCAGACACCAGGAAACCCAGCGTTGATACGTTCCATGTCGAAGAAGTCCCTGGGTGTCATTGCAGTTCGGGCAGTGACTGGGGTTGGGAATCTGGTCTTGGTAATCCGATTTAACGTATTCAGGAACGTTGATGGAAACAGGCATGATTTGCTGCATCCACTCACTCTGCAAACCCAAGGGCTCCCGAAAAGCCGATAGATGCCACATCCAGACGTCTTTTCTTCACGCTCCATTCGGATGCTTCGGCACGGTCTCCCAGCCCTATGTGAAAAACGGTAGCTCCTTTTTCGTCATTGTCCGTGACGCGGAACACGCCTCCGTGACGACAGTTATCGCAAACTGGATTGCGTACGTGCTGCCCAAGCCCGTATTGGCCACTTCTTATGTGCTGGTGTTGCTTGTCGTCGGCGCGAGTCTAGGCTGGCATCTGGCGCGCCAGAAATCGGCGCGCATCACTTCCGAACTCAGCGAGCGTTACGCCAAAGCGATCGATCCCCACCAAGGTCCATGGCCACCATGAAACGGGGTCTCTTGATTCTTTCGATTGGCGTGTTGGGAGCTGTAGTTGCCTTCTGTTGCGTCTACAGAATTGGCACGGCCACGCCGCGCGCCTTGATGCAGAGCTCTCAACCGGAACTCGCGTGGCTTCAACATAAGTTCAACCTCGGCGAGGCCGAGTTCAAACGCATCTCTGATCTTCATGCCGGTTACCTGCCGCAATGCTTGGAACGCTGCCGCCAGATTGACGAGTTGAACGGCAAACTTGCCAACCTCCTTGCCACTGCCCCACTTATTACAATTGAAATCGAATCCCTCCTAAAAGAACGCGCGCAATTGCGGGCCAACTGCCAGTTGGAGATGCTCAAGCATTTCTTCCAAGTGAGCCACACCATGCCGGCTGAGCAAGGCAGGCGCTATCTCGATTGGGCGCAAGAAAATACTTGTTTGCGTGAAGATAGAATGTACCGCGGCAGCGACAGCCGGGGTTCAACCATGAGCCCCGCTCACAGGCCTTAGCCATTGCATGAACGCGCCCCACATGGACGATCTGGACATGCAGGACATGCAACGCCTCGCGAATGGGGACGAGGCGGCCTTGAACGACTTGATGGAGCGGCACGGCCCGAAGCTGTACCATTATCTCTTCCGCTGCTTGCAAGATCAGGAAGACGCTGAGGATCTGGCGCAGGAGACCTTTGTTAAACTTTATCAGAACCGTGACCGCTTCGACACCGGACGCAAGTTTTCGGCATGGCTCTACACCATCGCCAGCAACCTCGTGAAGGACCACTACCGCTGGCGATCTCGGCATCCGCAAGTCTCCCTCGATGCAGAGAACGACGCTACAGGCGAAAGCTACCGCGATGCGTTGCCGCAAGTCGGGCCATCCCCGACTGACCATCTGCAAGCTGGTGAGCGTGCGGAAGCAGTGCGCCGGGCCGTGGCCGCATTGCCTGAGGAGTTGCGTCTACCGCTCATTCTCGCCGAATATGTGCAATGTTCACACGCCGAGATTGGCGGAATTCTTAGCTGCTCCGCAAAGGCCGTGGAAACTCGCGTCTACCGGGCCCGACAGCGACTGCGATCCAGCTTGAGCAGCCTTTTGGAGACTGCTTGAATCGTTGTGCGCCCGGGGTTCCGCGAGAATTCCAGAAATTCTTTGAGGGATTTGTCCGAAGCCGGGGTATGAAGTGAAGTCTGGACGAACTCTCAGTTGCGAACGGAAGAACAATTTAAGTGACGCTTAAATATGACTCTCAGCCCAAAAATTTTGAGTCTATTGCTCCGCCGATTTCCGGTCATCGTTCCTGTGGCATTTGTCTCGGCTGAGACACCGTGCGTCATCCACTGCAGTTTCGCCGGTGGACATGCCAACCGTGCTGGCCAGCTGTCCCGCCACGGCTTTCCTCCTTCCTTTTCCCCAAATACGAGTTGTTACCGATGGATTTCATGAAAGTCATTCAGCCTGGCATTGTGCGAGCGGCTTTTGGCGTCGATGCCAGCGCGCTGGAAGCGGAACTTGCCGAGTTGAAGGCGGCGCTTGACGAGCACGCCATTGTGGCTGTCACTGATGCACAAGGAAGAATCACCTATGTGAACGACAAGTTTTGTGGAATTTCCCAATACTCGCGCCACGAGTTGATGGGGAAGGATCACAGAATTATGCCTCCTCAGCAGAATCTGTGGGTGAGAGGCGGCTCTGGTAGTTTCCCAAGAGCGTGGTAAAGAGCCACTTCGAGAGCTCGAAACGTCCGAAATCCA
>SXSK01000286.1 GCA_005793375.1 Verrucomicrobiales bacterium
CCTCTTGTGCCTGGAAACCTTCTGGCGCAACCACCGCTGGCACGATCTCTTCCCACACGCCAAACCTCCCTCCCTCGCCAATAACTAACCACAATCGCAGCCCGCATCGCTACAACCTCGAAAAAAACTGAGATGCGCACGAATGTCGAGCGGACGCGGCCAAAGGAAGGCGCGAATGAACAATCAAAATTTAAGGACGGTCCGAAATGAACCATGGACTGGTGGAGATTGGCATGTTCCCAGACGCGTTTTTAGCCGATGATGGATGCGGCAACCGATCTTATAGGGTGCTGACTGGAATAAATGTGCCAAAAACAACACTTGCGTCGGCTGAAAGCGCCCATCTACTCTCCCCGCTCCTTTGACCGGGCTGTCACGTGGTAGCGTGAACCGTCTGGAATATCTGAATCCGAATTTTATGGCCGTTCGAATCCGCTTGAAGCGTGTCGGTGCGAAAAACAGTCCAGTGTTTCGTGTGGTCGTGGCTGACTCCCGCAGCCCACGCGATGGCAAGTTCCTTGAGGAACTAGGCACGTACCATCCCTTGAAGAAGGGCGACGACAACTACACTCTCAATCTGGAGAGAGCCAATTATTGGCTGGGTGTGGGTGCGCAGCCCAGCGAGACCGTGCACAGCATGATCAAGCGTGCCGGGCGTCGTGCCACTGCTTGAATCTCCCCGTTGTTCGACTAGAAACTTCATCCCAACAGCCCCTCATGCAAGCGTTCATCGAACATGTTGTTAAAGGGCTCGTCGATGAGCCCGAAGCGGTTGCCGTCACTCCAGTCGACCGAAATGGAATGACCGTTTACGAGCTTCGATTGGCCCAGCGCGACGTCGGCAAAGTGATTGGCCGCAAAGGAAATACGATCCAAGCGATTCGATCTCTCCTGCAGGTTGGTGCCAGCAAGAAAGGTGTGCGCTGCACCTTGGAATTGGTTGAGGACTGAGTTTTGATTGTGCGGTAGGACAGGCCGCGCTACCGCCGATGAGAATCGACGTGCTCACACTGTTCCCCGCCATGTTCGCGGGGCCGCTGGATGAAAGTATCATCCGCCGGGCGCGCGATGCGGGAATCCTCGATTTGAGGATTCACAATTTACGGGACTGGACTCACGACCGTCACAAGACGGTGGATGACAGACCCTTCGGCGGTGGGCCAGGGATGGTCCTCAAGCCGGAACCGATCTTTGAAGCCGTCGAAGCCTTGCGCCGGGACCATCCGGTGCCTCCCAGGGTGATCCTGACCTCACCCAGCGGGCGTGTCTTCAATCAAACCCTGGCAGAAGAACTCTCGAAAGAGCCTTCTATCTTGTTGGTTTGCGGAAGTTACGAAGGATTCGACGAACGATTACGCGAGCATCTGGCCGATGATGAATTGTCGATTGGGGACTACGTATTGACCAACGGGGCGCTGCCCGCGATGGTCATTGTGGACACTGTGGCCCGTTTGTTGCCGGGTGCTTTGGGGCACGATCAAAGTTCCGTGGAGGAATCCTTCAGTGAAGGTTTGATCGAGTATCCTCATTGGACACGCCCCGCAGAATTTCGAGGCTGGCGAGTTCCGGAGATACTGATGTCCGGCAACCACGCTGAAATTGCCCGATGGCGTCGGCAGGAATCGATTCGCCGCACGTTTCTGCGTCGGCCGGATTTGTGGGATAAACAACGGTGGGATCGGCCACCTAAGTCTTAAATATCCCGGTGAGGGCTGAACGGTTTTTATTTTTGGTAGAATTTAGAATTGAGGAAAGAGCTATGAACAAGGCTGCACTGTTTGACAAAATCGAGAGTGAACAATTCCGGAAGGAACCCGCGAAGTTCAATGTGGGGGATTCCGTCCGCGTTCACACCAAGGTCGTCGAAGGCGACAAGGAACGTATCCAGGTGTTTGCCGGCGTCGTGATCGGCATCCGTGGCCACGGGTTGAACCAAACCTTCACCGTCCGCCGTATCAGCTATGGCGAGGGCGTGGAACGTATCTTCCCCACCCATTCTCCGCGTGTCGATAAAGTCGAAGTCGAGCGAGAAGGTGCCGTGCGACGGGCGAAACTCACTTATCTCCGAAATCGCATCGGCAAAGGTGCCACATTGGTTCCCGAGAAGGAATCCAGGGGCACCAAAGCCAAGAAAGCGGCTGCCACTGCCGCCGCTGTTGCCGCCAATATCGCGGCAGGGTCGGCGGCTCCCGCCGCCTAAGGCATTTGTGGAGTACGACCAATTCCGCGAGGAATCGTCGTTTCTTCAACCCACCACGCTCACTTTCAGAAAGCGCCGCCCCTGCGGCGCTTTCTGTGTTGTTTAACACATTTCGAAAAGCGGCAGAATGCTGCCGGTCCCAAAAAATTTGCCGCTGCTCATTCCCTTGCCACTAAGCGGCTTACTTTCCGCGAACGTCGTAGCAGTAGACGTACTCTTGGTCGCGAAGGTATAGGCGGCCGTTGACGACAACGGGGTGCGGCCAGATACCGCCACTTTTGCTCCGTTGCTGCGACAGGGGATCGAGCTTGAAGCGCCCTTTTTCCTTCCAACCGGCCGTGGATGCCTCGGCCAGCGCGACCGTGCCGCTGCGTTCGTCCAGGCAGTACAACATCCCATCGGCGTAGTGGACAGCACCTTTGCCGAACTCCTTAAATGTCCAGACCTCCTCGCCCGTCTTCAGCGACTGGCACAACCAACCAGCCCCATCCGAATGCCCGTACACATGCCCGTCTACCAGAACCACACCACCATGGTGATTCTTCATGACCTTGTTTTCGTAGACGGTATCCACGGATTTGCCGTCGGCACCAATACGGACCAGTTTACAGCCGACACCATACCCGGACGTTACGTAGATCAGCCCATTACCTCCATCGATTGGGGTCGGAATGACCGCAACGCGTCCCGGAAACTCGGATTTCCACAACAGAGCGCCGTTTTCTGGATCAATGCCAAAAACAGACTTGGTGATTACCTGAACCACCTGGGGCCCGGAAGTGTGTTGGATGAGGATGGGTGACGCGTATTGCGCTGGATCGGTCAAGCCCTTGGTCTGCCACACGACACTGCCGGTGGACTTGTCGAGGGCCGCCATCGTGCCCTGAGCGCCGCCGGGTGTGACCAGGATCTTGTTGCCGATGATGAGCGGCGACTCGGTGTACCCCCAATCCTGGAGTTTGCCTCCCAAATCGGTGACCAAGGATTTTTGCCAGAGGATTTTTCCATCTTGAACTTGAGCACACACAAGAATTCCCTGCCCCCCAATGCCATAGACCCGATCGCCATCCACGGTTGGCGTCATGCGTGGGCCATCGCCCCAATTATTCGGGTACTTCTCTCCGGCATTTGCCTTCCATATTTCCGTGCCATTCTCGACGTTCACAGCGATCAACTGCTCCTGGCCATCGCGCAGGCCCATGGTGAATAGTCGATTCCCCACGATGGAATAGCCGGCGTAGCCCAAGCCAGCCGTCTTAAAGACCCAGAGCTGTTTAGGGCCTTCCTTGGGCCAAGACTTCAGCAGTCCAGCGTCGGGCGAATGATCTTTGCGATCCGTGCCTCGCCATTGCGGCCAATCTGCAGCGAACGACGAATGGGCCAGGGAAACGACCATCGCCGCCAACCAAGGGTATTGGAAAAGTCGAGTGGAATTCATTTCTACGAATTGGGTCGGGCGTTGGGTTGATTCGGACAAAGTGGACAATGCCGTTAAGGATGCAGCGAGACAAGTCGCCAAACTCGACATAATGGCCGTGCCGCCTTCTCCCAATCCCCATTGGGTTCAGGTGCTTGCACCCCATAATATCGACTAGCAGAATTCGGTCGGCTCCATTCATACAGCGGCACCACCTCTGAAGTCTGCCAGACTGGTGGTTCGACCGCCGTTGACTTGGCCGCCCACGTGCCATGATCCGCGTCCTCCGAATGACGCCAAGTGCCCCTCAGACCGCCTTGAGCCCAGGTTCCCCGAACGGCATAACGGTCCGAGATGTACTCTACGGTCAGGCTGAGTTGGTTGCTTCTAAACCAGCCGGAAGTTAGGTAAGCAAACCGGAAGTCAGTCAGCTGCTCGAAGCGTCCAGCAACCTTTCCCGTGGGGTCACCAGCCAGTTCCCACGCAAATGTCGCGGGCGATTTATCGCTTCGGATCGCCGATACTTCCCAACGGCCGGTGATCTGCGCGACCTCGGGTGGCTCATCCTCGTTCGGAAGCGCAAAGAAACGTGGCTCAGAAAAATTCTCCTGCCCCCTACCTGGCAACCGACGCAATTCGGTGCGTGAATCCAATTCCACCGAATAAATGGGAACCAGACCACGAACCCAGGCGTCAGGACGGACCGCACGAAAAAGCGGCATTAATCGCAGGTTCGCAAAGGATGCCGCCGGGACTTCGGGTCGCCGAAGCCAGCGGGCGCCGGACCCATTGGTTGGCGGGACATAGTGATAGTTCTCGAAAACACCGACCGACGCCTCTTTCGCGGCCAAACAGCCGAACCATCCCAAGAACAGACCCAGAAGAGCCAAGAGGATCTTCCAGGTTTTTGAAATGCCCAGGCTCAAGTTTGATGGTGGCAGACGTCCAGAGTGCCCTGGCACAGCTGCTTCTCAGTCCTTGCCCACAGGTGTGGCGCCCGAACCAACCGCAAATAGATGCGTCTGGCTGCCGATATACATGATCCCATTGGCAATGACCGGGGTCGAATAAACCGGAGCTCCGAGGTTGGTCTCACTCAAAACCTTTTTCTCCTTGGCAGCCGCCAGAATCGTGAAATCGCCATCTTCATCGCCGACAAATACCTTGCCGTCCGCAACAAACGTACTCCCCCACATATGGGCTTTCATGTCGTGCACCCAGTGAACTTTGCCGGTCTCAGCATCCAGGCAATAGACGAATCCGCTGAAATCCCCGATGAATAGCAATCCAGTGGTGGGATCAATGCTCACTGTGGAGATGGTGCGTTTAATCCCGCGGTACTCCCAGACAATGCCCGACTTGGTCAGGTCGCCGGTTTTGGTCGCGTCAATACAAACCAAACGGCCAATGCCTTCACCGTGTTCTGGGTCTTGGCCGGTGGCAACATACACTCGGTTCTTGTAAAACACTGGGGTAGAATTGATCTCGCTGGGTCCTTCCGCCGCGGGATACTTGATGGGCTTGCCGTCCCTGGTTTTGTACTCAGGCGGGTTCAAGTCGCACCACCATACTTTGCGGATCACATTCACCTCTCCCTCTTTGACCGGGGTAGTGTCCAGGGCATAGCAGACGCCGTCGCCACCGCCAAAGTACACTTGCCATTTGCCATTCACTTTGCCCGCTGATGGCGAGGTCCACTGACCGTGATAGATCTTCGGGCCGACGCCGCAGTCGTCCTCGCCCAACAACTCACCCGTATCGGGGTTGAGGGCAATAAAACTCGGAGAATTCGGGGACGGAATGTTCACGTGCGTCCAATCCTGTCCGTTGGAGGTGCACACGAACAATTTGCCATCCACCAGGATGACCGAGCAGTTGGAGGCGTTGTGCGGAAACACGCCCAATTCATCCATCATGTCATATCGCCAAATAATGTCAGCGTCCTGTGGACTGGATTCAACCGGGGTGGCTTCCTTGAGCGTATCTTTGGCGAAGTACTTGGCTTCATCCTTGTAAGGACCTTCATTGCCGTCGGCCAAACCTTCGGTGTCGAGGCACAAAACTTCGCAGCGGCTGGTGACGACCCAAAGGCGTTTGCCTTGAACCAAAGGAGCGGACAGCAGTCCCAGGTTCTCCCAGTCATTCACCTTGCCCGCCTTAAGCTTGGGTACAATCAACTGCCAACGGTACTTGCCGGTCATTTCGTCGAAACAATACAGGACACCGCGATCGCCCAAATGCCGCTTGTCGCGAGGCGATTCGTTGTTGGTACCGACGAACACTTTGCCGCCAGCAATCACGGGGTTGCCGTAGCTTTGCGATCCAAGCTTCACGACCCACTTGACGTTCTTGGTGGTGGCCATGACGATTTCCTCGGTCCCGTACTTTATCTTACCCGGTTCGAACCGGTCCGGAAGGCCTTTGACGGCAGCGTACATATTGCGGCCCGGATCGTTGCCGCCCCACTGCGGCCAATCGGCGGACTGGGTCAGAAATCCGCCGCCGCAAAGGACGGCAGCAACGAGGGATGGTCGCAGGATGGACAATTGGTTCATGCGTTTCAAAAACGATTTGTTATGACAGTTGACAGTCGCAATCAATCTTCGGGTTTGGATCCGCTTTGGGGGATAACTATTCAAAACGGCAGTAAATCAATTCAATTCGAGGTCACGCGAATGTTGTCGATGGCAACACGTTGATCGTTCGGCGCAAAACCGAACAGCCCAGGGGATCCCTGCCGATGTCCAATCGTGTGCGGCACCTCGATATTCCATTTTTCAGGCTCCGTATCGCCGCGCTTCCAGGCCTTGCCACGGACCACAGCACTCCCGTTATCAGCGACATCCACCCGGGCCTTGAGCCGATACCACGCATTGGGTGTCCACTTGAAGGGCACGGCGACCTTGAGCCGTTCCTGGTTTGAATTAACCTCGATCTCCTGTGAATTGCCCTTGAGCACGATGATGTAACGCTGGTTGATCACTCCCACTTCGGACATTTTGCGTCGATTCCCTTCGGTGAGAACATCCGCCTCAATCGTGTAATTCGACATCGTCGGGTGCCCGAAGAAGATCTGGCCGCGTTGAAATAGTTTGTTCTCAATGGTCTTCACCAACGCCTTGGTCTTCACGCCGTCCACTTCCTTCTCGCGCACTTCAAACCGGAACCGGGCGGAGTTCCAGGGAAGGGGTGGATATGTGAAGGGCGTGGGCGGCTCAACCAGGTTAGTCGTGGTGTTCGACAATTCGAACGACTCGAAATCCTGCACAATCGGCAAATCGGGCATGACCCGTCCCTTGATGTAACCGGCAATCTCAGCGCCGTCATTCAGCTTCAAGGTCGCTTTGAACTGACCAGCACTCGGGATCGGGGCGGTATCCGTGATCAATTGGCCGTCGGGACTAAAGCTCCCTTTCATGGTCGCACGCACGAGAGCAGTCGGTGGAATGAATGTCTCCCATTGAACCGATTTGGCGGGGATGTTTTCCTGCACGACAAATCCTTTCGCATCGAGGGTGCGGATACGGAAATCGGCGGCTTGCCCAGGCTTCAGGAGGACTTCGTAAGGAATGACCTGCAATTGAGCGGGTTTGCCCGGAGTTGGCCATGAGGGCCTGGCAGGGGCGGATCCTAGCCCGGCATTTGGCCCCGTTTTGCCGAAGCAATAAAGCTTCTTGTCGGTCTGGATGTAAAGTTTGCCGTTGAAGCCGATGGGGGACCCGTAGCAGCGACCAGTCAACTCGGTCTGGCTGATCACCTCGGTTCCATCAGGGCCGGGCTTGAGAATGAATAATTCGCCATTGCCCCCGGAGTGGTCCGCCGCAGCGGCCGGGTCATCGGCATTCTTGGCTTTCTCGCACATGGCGACATAGAGCAAGCCGTCGGCATAGAACGGCGTGCTTTGGCGCTGTTCGATCCCCAGCTTTTTCTTCCACAACACTTTGCCACCGGCCGCGTCTACCGCCGCGAGATCACCGGTTCCCGTGACCACATAGACCCGATCCCCGACCGGCAACGGCGAACTGGCGAGAGACCCCAGATTATTGCGCCAAATCTCAAATGTCTTGGGAGGAAAAACGTGCGGAATGATCGAGTTCGTCGGTTTGACCTCGGAAGGATTCGGGATGCGGAAGGCCGCCATCCGCCCGATCTCAGTCGAATCCAGGTTTTCGGACTCGTGGAGGGCCACAAGGGAATCCTTGTAACGGATCAGAGACGCGTTGATTCCGCCTTTGGCGCCGGCCTTGGCGAACGCAAACCGCCAGAGCGGCTCGCCCGTTCGAGCATTTAACGCCAAAATGCTGGAATCTCCACCTGCGCTGTACAAAACACGCTTGCCATCCCAAAAGTCGAGGTACGGATTGGAAAACGTATTGTCTTGCGGCCGATCGCCCGGCGCTGAACTCCAAACCAGCTGGCCAGTCTTCTTGTCGAAAGCGTAGAATCGATCGCCCGCTGGACCGTGCGCACCCCAAGCACTTGTGATGCCACGCGAGATGACTAAGTCGCGGTCCACCAACGGCGAGGCCGTCCGCGAATTCGGAAACGTCAATCGCCCAAATTCTTCCATCATCGATCGCTTCCAAAGCAATTTGCCCTCCGGACTGAAACACATGACCAATCCCTGAGTATGCTGGGCATAGATATTCCCGGTCTCCGGATCGATGGTCGGCGACGACGTCGAATAACGCAGGTAAATCGTATCGGACAAGAAATCGCACTCGCGGTAATCCCACAGAAGTTTGCCGGTCTCAGCGTCAAAACAGGCGGTCACTTCCTGGAGTTCCGGTCCAGTACCGAGATAACCGTTGATGTAAAGACGACCATTGGCGATGACCGGAGCGGATTGCCCAGGGAAATCCACTTCCCACAAGGGCTTTTTGGAGTCCACGACGGTGGGTAGGCCTTTTTCGGTAGAGACAGAAGTCTGGAGTGGACCGCGCCACGACAGCCAACCGGTGACATCCGCCAAAGAGGAACCCGTCAGCCATGGAAACAAGAGTGTGGCGAAGACAACAGGGGAACATTTCATACGATCACAAAAGGCGTTGCGAACTGCCTAAACTTGGCCCCGAGGCTGCAGGCTGGCAACCGAAATAATACGGGTGCGTACGATTTAACCCAGAACCCCTTTCAAATCGCAACCTTGGGTCCAAGGTCTTGAGCGGGCGGAATCTGGAACTCGACGCCGCTCAGTCCATGTGCATTTGCGATAGCCGGTCGTGGTATCGGCCTGTGAAAAATGGGTTGGCGGCAGAAGCCTTCCGGCTAGTCTCTACCGCATCACTTTCCGTTTATGAGAATCAACCTTCGGGTCCTGGCGTCTTTGTTTGTTTCCGCGGTCACCGCGTTCCAGCTCGCGGCGGATCCCCTGCGTGTCTTTATTCGGGGGGGTGTCAAAACACACGGACCCAACCAGCACGATCATCCCCGTTTCCTGGGCGAGTACACCAAGCTGCTGACTGAACGCGGATTGACGGTGGATGGCGCGATGGAGTTTCCCACGGCAACCCAACTGGAAAAGACGGACGTGGTGGTCATTTTTGCCGCCGACGGCATGAAGATCGTGGGAGATCAGCGGGCCAACTTCGAAAAATTCCTGAAGCGCGGCGGCGGCGTGGTCGTGATTCACGACGGCGTGGTCGCGGACGACCAGCACGACTGGTGCAAGCAAGTTCTGGGTGGCACTTGGATCTGGGCCAACAAAGCTCCCGGCAAAACCCAAACCAAATGGCATGAAGGCGACGTCGGCGTCTACTTCGTTGACATCGAGCATCCCATCACAAGGGGCATCTCCAACTTCGACTGGAAGGACGAGGTCTACAACCAGATGGACATGTCACCGGACGTGCACGTGTTGGCGCAGAGCTTTGTGGATGTCTTCAATATCTGGCCGCAGTTGTGGACCTACGAGCGGACCTGGGACGGCGGCACAGCTCCTTATCGCGCCTTTGTCAGCTTGCCCGGCCATGAGTATGCTTCTTTTCAGACCCCTCACTATCGAGCCATTCTTCTGCGCGGAATCGCCTGGGCCGGCAAGCGTCCCAGCGCGGACGAATTCTGCAATACCCAGGAGCTGGCATCCCTTAAATATCCGACCGGCGGACCCAAACCCGCGTCCGAAGCGGTTAAAACCTTCCAGCTGCACCCTGAGTTCAACGTCACCTTGGCGGCCGACGAAAACGTAGCGGAGAAGATCATGTCCCTGGACTGGGATCCTCAGGGCCGAATGTGGGTCGTCGAGACCCCGGAATATCCCGGTGGTCGCGACGTCAATAAGAACGATTTCAAGGCGTATTGGAACCGGCTGAAGGATTCGCAGGCCTTCCCCGCGGGTGGCAAGATGGCGCGCAAGCCAAAGGATCGCATTTCGATTCTGGAGGACACCAATGGCGATGGTGTCATGGACAAACGGACGGTGTTTGCGGATGGCCTGGAATTACCGACGTCACTGGTACTTTACAAAGATGGTGTGATCGTGTCCCAAGCGCCTGACATCCTGTGGATACGTGACACCAATGGCGATGGCCAAGCCGACAAGATCGAAACGCTCTACACGGGTTGGGGAACCTTTGATACGCATGCCGTGATCAATAATTTCCGTTGGGGACCGGATGGTTGGGTTTATGGAACGGTGGGTTATACGCGGGGCAAGGTAAAGTCGGGTGATGGCACGAAAGATTTCGGAGACATTGCGGCGGGGGTGTACCGGTTTCGTCCGGATGGATCCCTGTTGGAACAAGTGGCAGCGGGAGGCTGTAACACCTGGGGCTGCGAAGTCGCTCCTGACGGCGAGATTATTTTCACCACAGCGACCTGCGGTGAACCGATTTGTCACGTGGTGATACCCGAAAAAGTTTTGGCGCGTGGTCAGGTGGGTGGAATGAAGGCCTATCTGAATGTGATCGAGGAAAACAAAATCTTTCCTGCATTTGACGAGAAGCGCCAGCCGTATGTGCAAATCGATTGGGTAGGTCAATGGACGGCAGCAGCGGGTGCTTGCATTTACGACGGCGGTGCTTGGCCGGGCAAATGGGCTCCGGAAGAGCGGTATTCCTTCTTTATGAGTGAGGCCACCCGCCAGTTGTTCCACCATCAATTCCTCGACCCCAGTGGACCGACCTACCAGGGGCGCAAGGAAGAGGGACGCAAGCAGACCGAATTCATGCCGAGCACGGATTACTGGTTCCGCCCGATTCACAGTCGCGTGGGTCCGGATGGCGCGATGTACGTCGTCGATTTTTACAATCAGATTGCCGTGCACAACGACACGCGAGGCCCGGCGCACGGCGCTCGTAACGCGGCGGCACGCCCCGATCGCGATCATCATTTCACGCGTGTCTGGCGTATCCAGCATAAGCAGGCTCACGCCTTGCCGGCATATCGCCTGAGCACTCTGGATCCGACCAAGTTGATAGAAATGCTGCGCCATCCAAATGGCTGGGTGCGCACGACTGCCAACCGTTTGCTGACGGAACATCCGGGAGCTCTGCAAACCGTTCAACGCGAACTCGGGCAATTGTTGGGGGATGCAGCGGCACCGGTGTTCAGCCGGGTTCAAGCCCTATGGCTTTACACCTCACTGGCCCGAACACACGATGTCGTGTGGGACGGCGCGTTGTTTGCGGCGCTGGTTAGCGATCCGAGCCCTGCGGTGCGAAAAAATGCGCTCCGAGTGGCAGCGACATTCCTGGCGGATTCCACATTGCGATCCCATGTTCAGGCGTCGACCGGCGACCCGACCAAGAACGCTCAGGAAGCTATTCTGGCTCGGATCCAGGATTCGAACGACCGTGTGAAAATCAACGCGCTGATGGCTGCGGGCGATTTGCCGACCTCGCGTGAAGTGGCCGATGCGGTGGTGGCTGCGTGGCCGGCCTTGAAGGATAAGTGGCTGCAATCTGCCGCCGTGGGAGCTGCGTCCAAGGACCCAGCATTATACCTTGAAGCCAGTTTCGCCGCCAAAGATCCCGCGTTTCTTGCCGATTTTGTCCCGCACTTGGCAAAACTCGCAGGCAACAAAAATGACGCCCTGCTTGCAGCGCGTATGATGGTGTTGACCGCGCAACAACCTGCCTCTGCCGACGGACTGAAGGCGGCCGTGCTGGAAGCCCTCAATTCGAATCTCGGTCGGGATGTGGTCCCAGTGTGGGATCCCCCGCTGGCGGGCGCCTTGAAATCCCTGCTGAATGGCGAACGCACCGCGGGGTCGGCACTGCCTTTTGTCGCGCGTTGGGACAAGACCGGCTCGTTGGGCACGGAAGTTCGGCCGGCGATAACCAAAGCGACTGCGACACTGGCCAATAGCGGGCTGTCGGACGATCTGCGTGGTCGAGTGGCCGTCAACCTCGTAGGCATCCGATCGCTCGACGCTGCCATCATTCCCGCCATCGCCAATCTCGTGGGCGATTCATTGGTAAGCCTAGGGCTTCAACGTAAACTCATTGATGCCTTGGGTGACACCCCTGAGGGCGGCATGGCATTGGTCAGCAGTTTTTCCAAACTCTCCAATAGTCTCATCGAACCCGCATTTGGCCACATCCTGAAACGCCGTGAATCTGCAGCCGCATTCCTAGATTTACTGGTGAATAAATCAGTTCCCCTCACCCTGCTTGGCCCGGCGCGTATTCACCGAATGAAAACCCACGGCGACTCCGCGATCGCCAAACGCGCTGCCGAAATCGTCGAATCACTCGCGGGTCCCGAACAGAAGGAAAAGAGCGCCCTCGCGGCCCGCCTCCTGCCCGAAGTCGAAAAGGCTGGCAATGTGGATAACGGCAAGAAGTTGTACACCGCCAACTGTGCCGGCTGCCATCAATTCAAGAACGAAGGACGAAACCTCGCCCCAAGTATGAATGGCATGGGTGCCCATGGCCCAGCGGATCTGCTCACTCACATTGTCGACCCGAATCTAGTGGTCGAGCCGAACTTCATTAGCACCCGGATCGAGACCAAGGGCGGTGACACCTTCGATGGTATCATTGACCGCGAAAACGCCGCCGAACTCGTGCTGCGCGACGCTGCTTCCGATCACACGATTCGCACCACCGACATCGCGAGCCGCATCTCCACCGGCCGCTCCCTCATGCCAGAAGGATTTGAAGCTCTGGGGGCCGAAGGTCTGCGAGATATGCTCGCCTACATCTGTGCGGATGAAAACCGCTTCCGCATCCTAGATTTGGGCGGCGCGTTTACCGCCAACAACAGCCGCGGATTGTATCTGTCGCCGGAAAATGTCTATGAAACCGTCCGGTTCAATCGCTACGGCCTCCGCCGCATCGAGGACGTTCCTTTCGATGTGATTAGTCCCGATAAGTCAGTAGCCAACGTCATTGTCCTCAAGGGTGGCGCCCCCAATTCCTGGTCGCGCCTTGAATTGCCTCAGCGGGTCGAGGTCAAGGTCGGCGTGACCACCAGTCGCCTTCATTTCCTGGGTGGCATTGCCGGCTGGGGATATCCTGCGATCGGGGACAAGGTCTATGCCTGCAAGATCACCGCCCACTATAAGGATGGCGGCACTGAGGTGATCCTGCTGAAGAACGGCGTCGAACTCGCCGACTATAACGGACGTCACGATGTTCCTGGGTCGAAGTTCCTCAATTGGACCCAAGGTCACGGACAAGTGCGTTGGTTTAGCAAAGACCTCAAGAAATCAGGGGTTCTCGAGAAATTGGTCCTCGAAAGCTTTGACAATCACGTCTCCCCGACTTTCTTCGCCATCACCGCGGAATTGGGAACTCCCAAACCATCGGCGGGATCAAACGCCCAACCTGAAACCAGTGCAGTCTTACCTGTGCTCCAATGGAAGCCCGGTCTCAAGGTCTTGTTGATCGGTGGCGGCGCCTCGCACGACTATGATCGATGGTTCAATCTGGCCGATGTGGCACTTCTCAATGGCACTGGCAAAATTTCAGCCAATTACCTCGAACCTCAAGATATCTCCGTGCCATCCGTCAAAGCCGCCGATGTCCTTCTGATCAGTGCCAATAAGGCCTTTCCAGATCCGGATGTCCGCACCGCCATCATGGGCCACGCGGACGCAGGCAAAGGTTTGGTCCTACTGCATCCCGGCCTTTGGTATAATTGGGCTAATTGGGCCGATTACAACCGGGTACTCGCGGGCGGTGGCTCGCGCGGTCACGATCGTTTCGGCGAGTTCGACGTCAAACTGGGCGATGTAAAACACCCGCTCCTCAACGGTGTAACCGCCGACTTCAAAATCGTCGATGAGCTCTACTATTTCGAGCCAGACCCCACCGGAACGCCTATTCAGGTGCTAGCCACGGCGTTCTCCAAAGCCAAGAACAAGACGTATCCCCAGGTGTTCGTCGTTCAGCATCCAAAGACTAGGATTGCGGGGATCACGCTGGGTCACGACGGCCAAGCGCACACGCATCCGGCCTACCAGCAACTCCTCAAGAATGCGGTCTACTGGGCGGCGAAGGTAGAGTAGCTTTGGAAGTCCGTTTTGGATCGAGAGGGTCCGCTACGCCCCCGACTGAGAAGCTCATCGTCAATAGAAAGAGTCAAATTGGCCACATTCACAGGTTATGTCTGCACAGATAATTTGTCCATCCGGCTGAATTGGGGCGCATCTTCAAGTTGTCGGACATTTGGTGATCGGTCGTCCCCGAAATTCCCCAGAAGCGGTGGAGGGCCACCGCGCATCCAAAGGCGCCGGCAACTCGGAGATGCGCCCGCTGAATTGCGATTCAGACTTTTGGAGTTGCCGAACGACTAGGGCAAGCGACCGCCGCCTGGGAGAACGGTCGAGCGCATACGGGGCGTTCAAACTCCCGCCAAGCCTCGAAGGGAAGGGCGGGGCGGCGGTTCGTCTCCACCCGTTTGCTAAAAAACGGCAGAGGGCTGCCGCACTCCAGAAAAGGCGCAATCAACGAAAAATCATGTCCCACGAGGGCGGCGCACGACGACATTGTACTCGGCCTTGTGCTTCACGATCGTGTTATCCGGCAATATCCCGCGCCAGCTGACCAACGGGTAGATCATGCAATTCTTGCCGACGATGCTACCCGGGTTTAGGACCGTATTGCAGCCGATATCCGTGTGGTCGCCTAGGAGCGCTCCGATCTTGCGCAGGCCGGTGTCGAACATCTGACCGTCCATTTCAATCCAGATATTTTCTGGAGAGAGCTTGATATTGGACAGAGCAGCACCGGCTCCCAAGTGGGCCTTGGCACCCAGGATGGAATCTCCGACATAATTGAAATGCGGGACCTGAGCCCCGTTGTGGAGCAGGGAATTCTTGACCTCGCAGGAGTTACCCACCGTGCAATTGTCCCCAACGATGACGTTTTCCCGGATGTAGGCACCATGGCGGATCCGACAATTTTTCCCGATAATGGCAGGCCCCAAAATCATGACGCCATCTTCGACCGTGGTGCCTTCCCCAATGGAAACCTGCTCACCAATCCAGGCGCGGCCCTTGCAAGTATTGTGCAAGACGGGTTTCAGGTTTGACTGAATGTAGCCCTCAATACGTTTGAGCGCGTCCCAGGGATACTTGCAGTCCGCGTAAATGCTCGCGTGCTCGGTCTGACTCAGATCCCAAAGGTCGGCTGGCTGATAGAACATGGCCTTAAGGTAGGAAGTCGGGCTCATCCGGCAATGCGAAACCAACGCGAGACGTCAGGAATCGACGGGGTCTCGTCCAAAAAACCTCATCCGAAAGGCTTTCTGTCTGCCGGGAGGTCTGGTTTGTCCAGCTTCATATCCAACGGACGTCACACCTCCACGGAAATCAAGCGAAGGCCTTGCGGAGCTGCGCCAGACTTTTTGGCACCGCGGTCTCAGCGTTTTGTTTCCCCTCCATCTCCAGGGAAACATACCCGGAATAACCGGCCTCACGAAGAATTTGAGCAATTCGACGATAGTCCAGATTCAGGGTGTACCATTCGCCACCGCCGGGATATGTCTTCGCTTGAACGAAGACTGTTTTCGGGGCGATGAGGCGGAGTTTTTCGTAAGGGTTCTCCAAAAAGTTACCCGTATCCATCAAAACCCCGAACCAGGGCGAGGTGATGGCCGTTGCCAGCTTTAGCAGACCTTCCGCCGTGCGAGTCAGTCCCCAGTGGTTCTCCACCGCCAGGGTGACACCGCATTCCGCGGCTTTGGGCAGGCACTGTTCAATACAGTCTGCACACCACTTGAATCCGTCGTCCTCGGTGTAACCCGGCAGGATCGGCTCCTCGCCGCGAGCCTTCATCAGATCATCGAAACTTTTGATCGTATTCCACCGGCCAGAATTCAGTCGCAGACAGGGAATGCCGAGGGCATAAGCGATCTCGATACATTTCTTGGTATGCTCGACCTGCTGTCGCAAGAACTCACGATCGGGATCGACGAAATCTTGGTGAATACTGAGACAGATCAAATCGATGGCATGGCGCAGCGCATGACGTTTGAGGCGGGCCAGGTAGGCGCGGTGTTCACCGGTGAGAGGCTCCTTTTCCGGGATGTCCATCTGGCGATGCAAAATATCCACGCCGTCGGCTCCTAGGGCCGCTGATTTTGCAATGACCTCTTCAATCGATATTTTGGGATCGCGGAAGTGCCAGTAGGAATAGCTGGCGATTCCAAAGCGAATCCGTGTCTTGGAGGCCTTGGGAGCGGCGATGAGCGCGTGAGGTGCCGCAATCATAGCGCTGCCGAGGGCCGTTTGAGCGAGGAAAGATCGTCGGTGCAGCTTCACCCTTCGACCCTGATCCAAATAAACCAACCTGGCAACGCTTTGGAGAAGGTACCCACCTCGGGCCAAGGCTGCATTAAGCTCACCTGAGAGCCCTGATAAAAGGCGGCCACTAGTTGGAGGTGAGCGGCGGGCGTTGGCGATGAAAACCCGTCGCGGCCTGATAGGATCGAGCGACCGCCAGTGCTTCGGCTTCGCCAAAAAGTCTTCCGATGAACGTTATGCTCGCCGGATTGCTCCCGGTCTTTTCGCCGTTCGGGACCACGACGCACGGATGTCCGGTCAAGTTCGTGAGCTTGAGTGCTTCACCATCCCATGCCGGTGCGATCAATACATCGATCGAATCCATCAACGTTGCCATGGCCTGGATGAGGCTGTGACGGACGCGATTTGCCTGGATGTACTCCACCGCGGGAATGAAGCGGGCGGCTCGCAAAATATTTGGCCAACTCCCGGGACCCTGCTGTGCCAAACGATCGTCGGCATTGCTGCGTGTCAGATCATCGAAGGCTGCCGCTGCCTCGACATCAATGATGAACATCAGGTCATCGACAGGTAGTTTGGGTAATTCGACCGGCAGCAATTTGGCGCCCAGGCGTCTCAGCAGCTCCATGGTGGCGGCATGGTTCGTCTGGTTCAATCTCGCCCGATCGAAATCCGATTTCAGGTAACCAATTCGCAGATCTGTCACCTGCTTGCGCGCATCATAATTGAAGGGCAGATCACGAGCCATGACATCCTGAGGATCCGCCCCATGGATGGCCGCAAAAACTCGGGCACAGTCTTCGGCTGTCCTCGCAATCGGTCCTATCTTGTCGGAACTCCATGCCAGAGCCATCGCCCCGGCTCGACTCACGCGACCGAATGTCGGACGCAACCCGGTGACTCCACAAACCGTGGCCGGCGAGACGATGGATCCGACAGTTTCGCTGCCGATCGCAAAGGGAACGAGGCCGGCAGCGACGGCGGCAGCGGAGCCGGCTGATGAGCCGCTCGAACCGTTATTCGTGTTCCAAGGATTCCGAGTTCGACCACCGTACCAGCCATCCCCCATGGCGAGTTCCCCGAGGGACAATTTTGCGACCAACACTGCCCCGGCCTGTTCCAGTTTGCGGACCACCGTCGCGTCGAAATTGAACACTTGGTTCGTAAACGGCGCGGCACCCCAGGTCGTGGGTACGCCTTGCACGGCAAGAAGGTCCTTGGCTCCGTATGGAATTCCATGGAGGGGGCCGCGATCGATCCCAGCTCGCAACTCGGCATCAGCACGGAGTGCTTGTTCCATCGCGTTGGTCTTGAGCAACGTGACGACGCAATGCAGTTGACCATCGAAACGTTCCAGCCGTTCCAGGCATAAGCGGGTGATCCGCTCCGACGTGATGATTCGAGCGCGAAGCAAGGCTCCAAGCTCGCCGATATCGGACCAGGCGAGTTCGGAATCGGAAATGATCTGCGTTGATAGGGGGCCGGGTTTGCTCCACTGGATCGGTTGACGTTGGGTGGAGAACTTCATCCCGATGGGAATCGGGTCGAACACTAGGGCCGGCGGGACCCCGTTGGTGAGTCCGAAAGTTCGAATGCGGTCGTACTGAGCCCGATGGCGCTGGAGCAAAGGCACCATCATCTCACGTTCCACTTCGCTAAACTGGAGCCCAATCAGATGCTGAGCCTCGGCGACGAACTTCGATTCAATCGGAGCCGTTTCCTGGGCGGCCGTGGAGGCCAACCCAGCGTAGAGCGCGATACTTGTTAGGCAAACTGACCAAAACGGTCGCAACATTTGCCTCGGTGTTACTGGATGCCGCCCGGACTGGCCAGCTTTCCGTCGGAGAAACCCTTCAACCTCAAGTGGCAATAGACCACAAAACACAAAGCTCCGCCGAACCCCCCTGAGGTATTTAGAATTAGATCAAGGAGACTCGAATCGCGAGACGGCATCCAGGTTTGGATACCCTCGATGCTGAAACTGACGGCAGCGGAAGCCACCGTCGCCAGAACCAGCCAGGGGAGCCAGCTACGACCCGAGTGATACCAGAGCATCATGAAGACAAAACCCATGGGCATGAATCCAAAGAGGTTCAACGACATATCCAAGACCAACGCTTGATTCCATTTGCGCAAGACAGGCATCGACGTCACCAAACGACGTTCCAAAGACTCCAGAATATCAGGAATCTGTAGAGTCACGGGTGCTGTCCCAAAATTCGAAACGGTTTGGCCACGGCGCTCCTCGAACCTATAGAATAGAAGGGGCGGGGCCGCGGCGGCTTGGTTCGAGTTGGCTTGCTTAGACCAATACACAAAATGTTGCTGGGCCAGTTCACCCGTGAAGGCATCCGGAAACAGTGCGACAGAGTAAATAATGCCAGGCCAAGAACTGTCGGCCCGGACCGAATTGCCAAGCGTCAACCGCCCGGATCGTTCCCCAACCGGCAAGGTAAAACCGAGTCCCTTCCGAGTAACGGTGCGTTGTCCATTGATATAGAGGCGGGAGCCTTCCGGGCTGGTTGCCAAAAGCAAATGCATCGGAAGATGGCGGTTTGTGGATTGCGGCAGATCGGCGTTTAGTCGTGGTTCGCGACGTCGCGCACTGTAATCATTGCCATTCATGACAATGAGACTGTTGCGCCATTGGCCTATCAGGAACTGAGTTTGGTCATTCCCGTCATGCACCGTAATCAATTCACCGAACGAGCGCTTGGTAACAGCCGACGGAGAAACCACCATCTCCAACGTGAATCCAGACCGATTCAGTGATGCCGCCTGGGATGCAGTCAGAAATGGGTCCGTGTGAAGACGACCATATTTCCCGATTCGAATTCCCGCGTTAGTCCCCAACCACTCCGTTTCATTTCGAAAATGGTAGTCACGCGGATTCAGCCCCGCCACCAACGTGCACAGCAAGACGACCGCGAAAAGCCATCGCTTCAATGTACTTCCCTGTTTCAGCCCTCGCCGGGTGTTCCACGCAAAGTTCAAGTCGATCGATCGTGTTATCGGAATCGAACAAATCAGGGATCTGACGGAGTATCAAGTATCCCATGAGCTTGAGAGGCGCCTATGAGGCACTTCGGGGGCAAATGCGGCACCACCTTGTCCATTCACGACAAAGAGCCGCCCGGATAGGCGACCCCTCGATGCACGGCTAAGGAATTCTTGGCACGATCACGAGCCGCACCCAGGTGGCGTCATCGCTGTCGACGGGTTGTCGGCTTTCGAACTGCCATAGGACTCGCCCACCACCCATATCGAACTCACCGACGAAAACCAATTTATCCGAAGGGCCGTTCCACGGGCCTTCAATCGCTTCAGCCACTTCGATCAGCACATCCGCTTGGTCAGCTCCGCGCGCCTTGACGAGCTCCAGACGCAGGCCGCTGGTTCCATCAGCGTTCGTCTGTAGCGACGCGCGCAATCCTGCGCTATCGCCCAGGGCGTAATCGACGATATCCGGCCGCCCATTGCCATTGGCATCGGCATCCGGCCGCCCACTCAAGGTCAAAGCGTCGGTGGAACCCGGTGACCCCTGAGGCTGAATCGAGGGGCGCCAGCTGGCTGGCAGTGCTGGGTCGGGATTGGACTGGGGTCGGATCAGACTCAACGAGAACACCGTATCGCCGACGCCCACCGGCCAGGGAGGTTCATTGCGATAGGGCACTTCACGGATCACAGTGCCGTTGGCTGCGATCAAGCGCAATCGATCACTGGTATTGCTCAATCGGCCGGCATATTCGCCCGCGACGTTCAGCGCCTTGCCAAATCGGGCTTCAAAAGCGGCGCGATTCTTGACGATCAAAATCCGCCCCCCGGCAACCAGGGTCGTGTTCGGAGCGAACTGAAACTGAATACCACCAAGGATCGTGACCTTGGAAAGATCCAACGCTTTGGGCGCAATGTTCATGAGTTCCAGAAACTCGAAATCATCGCGGTCCGTGGACACGGCGATTTCTGCAGGCGACGTGGAATCCGGTGGACGATAAGCAATCTCAGAGATGACCAAGTTAGCGGCATCCGGGAGGACGGTACCGATGGTGAATTGGGCTTCCGAGACGGGACTCCATTCCGTGCCATTCCACGAACGTGCTCTCAGCTGAGTGGCTGCCGCAAGCGAGAAGGCGGGGGCAATGTTCCAGGAGTCCTGCGGAGTTGCGCCACCCTTGGGAATTCCAGTGATCGACAACGCGAAACTGATATCCGAGCTATTGGCGCTGCGCTGATGTACCTCGGCGGCGATCACATTGACCCCGGGCTTGAGCAGAGCAACGGCCAATCCGGTGCGAGAATCCACCGAATTGTCCCCCCGATCCGCCGTAGCGAAGGTTTGATAACCGGCGTTCCCAGGCAAATTGTCGCTGCGATGAAGTTCTTTGCCGTTGAGATAAACTGCCACCGAGTCGTCATACCGCACCTCAAGGTTGAATGATGCAAACACCGAGGGATCCGTGATATTAAACGCAGATCGAAAGTAGGTGGTGGCATTCTTTTGACTTCCGGCGGTCGCAGCATCGGTGTCGACAAAACTAACGGCAGTCGTCTCGTCGCTATCGCCATAACCCAGCTCCGCTTTACCGCTCTTCCAGTCGCCATCGTTGAAATCCGTCGCGTACCAAGTGTTTCCCGGATTGGTGCCGTTATCGAGGTATTTCCAAACGGCGTCGGTGGTAACCAACACTGGATCTATGGGCTGAGCGCCGCCATCGCCGTTGAACTCGACCTTTTGCGCCGCTGGATTGGGAGCGCCACCGGGCAGCCGGGGATCGCTTCCATCGAGCGTGTAGTATAACCAACGGGCCGGAGTCCTGAGTTGCACCGGTGTATTGGCAGCAACCGACCCTCCGCTGGGTGTGGCGGTGGGTGCTGCCAATAGCGGGAAAAGCCCCGCGTTGCGCAACTGGGCGAGCACGACGGCGGTTCGTTGCGGCAAATAGGTGTTCAGCATCCAATCCCGTTCACGTCTCCAATCCGTGAGATCCTGCGGCGGTCGATGGTTGTCGTCACCCCAGCGTGCAGTCTCAGCCAACACCGCCGATTCAGCGTCCTCCGCTAACTGACGGTACCGCGTCGCGAGCGCCGCTGGCGTCAAGGGGCCATTGCCAAAGAAGTGCCGTTGGACGTGATCGGAGAAGCGGAGTTTATATTCGGAAAACGATCGCAACCGTGCATGAGGTTCACCCACCCAGGATGAGGCGACATCGGATCGCGGCGATACCGCATTCAAAGGGGAACGACCTCGATCATTGCCCATAGTGTTTTCAAAATCCCACAGGTAAAACTTGAAGCCTGTGCTGTCGGGTGTCCGACGGCGCCCGAACCAAAAGTTCTTGTTGGGCCAATCCCAATTGCCACCCCATATGTTGAGGAGCATGTAGTCGATGTAATTGGGTAGATCCAAGAGCACCGGTACAGCCGGCTCGCGAGCGCCGCTGACACTCAACCCTTGCAGCCGCTGAAAGGCAGTCAGGTTCATGGTTTGCCGAGTCCCTTGGAGCAATTGGTTCCAGGCGTTCAAGGAGCCGGATTTCACGTCTCCAGCATTCACGGAATCCCACTCCTCCGGTACCCCACCGAAGTACGTCGCCGAGAAGTCCTCGTTCGGTCGTTCGCACAGGTTGTACATGCCCCAATAAAGTCCATTGAGATACACATGCACAAATCGACCATGTCCCGACACCTGACCCATCTCTCGAAAGAGTCGGCGACCAAATTCATCGCGCAGAAACTGTTCCGTATCTTTTGCGGCATCCCAGGCGTACCCATCGTTGGCGCCAGCGCGGAGCACCAAAGTATCGAATTCACGAGCCGCACCAAACGTGCCGAATAGATCCTCACGCAATCGACCGCTGCCGTATTCGTCCTTAAACACCACACGCAATGAATGTTTTTGTGTCACGTTGCGGTTTCGAAAATAACCGCCTTGGATGCGCAAACCGGCGCCCACTTGAAATTCAGAAGTACCATCCGGGTTAATCCATTCCATCGATACCGGACGTTCCCAGGACGCCCCACCACTTTCCGGGTTGGCATATATGCCGCGAGTTGCACCAAAGAGATTGTCCACGTCGGTTGAGAACATCACCGAAGGCACGGACCTCATGGACTCTTCCATTCGGGGCGCGTAGGCAGGCGCGGCGGTAATGATTGGGTCCATGGCATAGTCCGCCACCACACTCGCCCAGCGCGCCGGGAAGCCTGCGGGACTGGCTGGCTGTTGAATCACCGACTTGAGGAACAAGTAGGAGTGTGTCACCACATCGCTCGACTGGTATTCACTCCGAATGGCGCGGGCTCGAACCACAGTCGTGGTTTGGATGGAAATGGGTCGCTGGTAGAAGGTACCACGTGTCTGGGTCGGTTCACTGCCATCGAGAGTGTAAACCATGGTGGCGCCTTCCGTCGTATTGGTCAGGATGAGTTGAAACGGCTGTTCATAAAAGCCTCGCCGCGCGCTAAAACTAGGTTCATTCACACGCCCGAAGAACCAGGGTCCGCTATTCGCCTGAGCTGGAGTCGCTTTGCTGAAGTACACGGGTGTCGGCTGAACGATCTGGTCGCTGATCAACTCGGCGTCCACTAGAAAGTCCTCATCGGCGGCCGCGACGTTTAATCCCTGAAGAGCGAGGACATTCGTCCCCGCGATCAACAGGTTGGCAGGCACACTCCAAGTTTTGAACTGCAGCGCTTCGTCGTCCGGACGTGAGGCCGTGGCGCGAGCCGTGGCATTGAGCAATTCGGGAGCGTTGGCCTCGGCGATGCGTGTTCCATTCAACCACGCGACAAACCCATCATCGTAACGCACTCGCAAGGTCAACGGCTCCGGCGGCGGTGGCGCGATCGTGGCAAATCGGATCCGCGCTCCGACGGTAGCGCTGACTCCGCGCATCGGAGTTGTGAGGTCCGTTCGAATCAAGTCCGCATAACTCACCGAGTCCGAGCCGTACACTTCCACTTCCGACAACGACAGGACATTATCTTCGTCGGCATTGCCCTGCCCATTAGACCCGGAGAGATCTGGATCGGGCGTTCGTTCGACCCGGACATAGCGTGCCGTCACTGTGCCGATGTTCAATTCAAACAGGTCCAACTCCAAGGACGCCGGATTATCCAACGAGTTTTCCGGATTCAAGAGACTGGACCGGAATCGCACGGTTGTGTTGTCCGCAGCCAAAAACACCACCGTGATATCTCGAAGTCTGGAGGCACAACAACTGACACGATTCTTTAAGACCACGCTCGCCAAGTCGTACTCCTTGCCTAAATCCAACGTCCACGCCGACTGGTTGTCACCGCTACTGGTGTGGGTGAACGTGTCGGGGTTGCCGTCGAGGGCAAGTGACGCTAAATATCCGTCCAGTGAGGTGGTCTGTGTTGCGGAACCGTTTCGCGCCAAATTCCCCGCATCACCCCCACCCAAAGTCGTGTCATAACCAAATCCCAACCCGCCACCGATCGTCCACTCCACGTTCGGCACGAAGGTCGGGAGTAACCAGTTGTTTTCCAATTCCTTTCCGACCGTGGGGATTCTCACCTGGAGTGTCGCGCTGACAAGGAGATCACGCGTGGCGCTTTCTGGAGGCAACCCAAACGAAAGATCGGCGTATTGTTTCGGGTATCGCGGCGCGAACTCGCTGACCACGGTTTTGGCGTCGGGTCTCACAAGCGCCAGGTATTCGCCTTCGGAATCTAATCGGAAATTCGTGTGAAACGGTTTGCCCGCCGCCGTCAGATTCTTGCCGGAGGCAAACACGACCAGTCGACTACCAGGTGCGAGGCTCACGGTCGGAAATGCCCATCGATTGAGCCGCGTCGCGTCGTCGGTCAAGTACCACCCTTGCAGATCCACCGCTGTGGAATCGGGATTGTGGATCTCAATCCAATCGCTGTACTCGCCGTCTTGGTCCACCAAGGTGCGTTCGTTCTCGGCCATGAATTCCGAGATCACCGGGGCAGCCTGGGCGACGAGACACCCCAACGACAGGAGCCATACGAAACCGGCGTGGCGTAGGTTTAATTGTGTTGATCGAAAAAAGGCGAACCAAACATTGGACACGCCAGACCATCCGTCTGGACGTTGAGCCTGTCAAACGAGGGAATAACTCGCGCGGTTTTGCCATGTGGGTAGAAAGCCGACTCACACAGCAACCCTCAGAGATTACGCGGCGGCGGGAGTAGGATTGCCGAGGCCGGGCAGTTTTGGGGGAACCGGCTTGATCACTTCAGGCATCTGAGTGACTGCCTGCGCACCGCTGGGTGGATCTATGTCACCGGGCTTGACGGGCGGTGGCGTAAACGTGCCCGTCTGTAGAATCTCCACAACCTGGGAACCTTCCAATGTCTCGTACTCCAGCAACGCCTTGGCTATCAGCTCCAACTTATCGCGGTTCGATTCAATCAACTGCTTCGCGGTATTGTAGCCCTCGTCCGTGATGCGTTTCACTTCGGCATCAATTTCTTGGGCGGTCTGCTCGCTGTATTCCTTGGAGCGAATCATGTCGCGGCCGAGAAAGACATACTCTTGGCTGTCGCCATACTGCACCATGCCGAGCCGATTGCTCATGCCCCAGTGCATAACCATGGCTTTGGCCATCTGAGTGGCCTGCTGGATGTCGCCTGCAGCTCCTGAAGAAATATCGTTGGTGATAATCTCCTCTGCGATGCGCCCTGCCATGGTGACGGCGATGAGGTCCTGAAGTTCTTTGCGCTTGCGGCTAAGGAGGTCTTCACGAGGCAGCCACATGGTGGAGCCGAGCGATTGACCTCGCGGAATGATGGTTACTTTGTGGAGCGGATGGGTGTGAGTGAGCAACACATTGACCAAGGCGTGACCCGCTTCGTGCCAGGCGGTACCACGCTTTTCGTCATCGGACATCGCCAAGCTGCGGCGTTGACGGCCCCAACGCACTTTGTCACGAGCCTCCTCGAGTTCTGAATTTCCAACCGCTTTCTTGCCTAATCGGGCAGCAATGAGGGCGGCTTCATTCAGCAAATTCGCAAGTTCGGCGCCAGAAAAGCCGGGAGTGCCACGTGCGATGACGGATAGATCCACGCCTGACTCGAGTTTCACGTTTTTAGCGTGAACATTCAAAATGGCTTCACGGCCTCGAACATCGGGCAGGCTGACCGTGACTTGACGATCAAATCGGCCAGGGCGCAGCAGCGCGGGATCCAACAC